>JAYEMY010000367.1:0-6919 GCA_034718455.1 Thermodesulfobacteriota bacterium | reverse complement strand
TTTACACTTTTAGGGATAATATACCTCAAAAAATATGACTTGTGCGATTAGCTGTTAGGTTTTAGCTTAACAGTTCGTTTTCATACAATGTTTTTACCTAATAGCTAAAGGCTAACAGCTAATGGCCAGCATCCGTAAATTAACTGCTAACCGCTAAAAGCTAACAGCTCAATTTAGGTATTAATGACTTGATCAAGAGAAAGAACCAGGAGTTCGGCAAGACCTCCCGGCCACCCTGACAAGTCTATATCTCCGGTAAGCAGCCACACCAATGTGCCTGCTTCAATCGGCTGAAAGAGCCCTATCAGCACAGGGCCTCTATCAAAGGGCTCACCAGGCCATAAAAAATAAGACCTGCGCTTATCCGCTCTATAGCGACTAAGCATCAAGTGCTTTTCGTATCTCAAAAGCCAACCGACAAGGCCTTTTTCCACATTAAAATACCGGCCTTCCAGGTTAATCTCTTGAGGTAGTCCAATAGTAGCCTTTATCATGAAAACATTTTTGTCCCTTTCATGAAAGGCCACAAGACCATTTCTAAGTCCTAACAATTCTTTCAGACCTGTCAACAAATGCTCTATTTTTCCTGAAAGGCCATGGTGCCATTTGTTCCAACGACGATAGAACTGGAGTTCACGGTAATTTTTCCATGAATACCATAAATCAGAAGCTATTATTGCACAATCTTCGAAAATGCGCTGTTTCTTTTCAGGAAAGGAATAACGATTCTTGCTGTCAACCATCAAGACCCCTGCACCATGGAGCAGAGGAGCTGCGAGAAACGCCTTTATACCAACGTCCCTGCTGTAAATACCAAGTGTCCTGGTATCTCTGCCGAAATTGGTTACGTGCAGACTCTTCCCCTCCCGTGCAACCCAGCCTATCAGCCCTTGGCCAACCTCTATATTGCACTCAGGCACTATATAAGGGCTGAGACTCTCCCATGCCGCCAGGTAGAGATCATCCCCCTGATGACTACGGATAAGCAGGGCGGCAGTAAAGGAATCAAAAACATTTGCAACCAACTGGACAAGATGCTTAAGAGAAGCAGGCATAAATAGCAGGACCATATGGCGGGGTAAGCACACCCAACTCGGTAATTATGGCTGTTATAAGGTGGTGAGGAGTAATATCAAAAACTGGATTTTGAACTCCCACACCCGGGGCGGCGATCTCTTTTCCGGCAAAAGTGGTAATTTCCCCGGACCTACGCTCTTCTAAAGGGATCTGATCTCCGGACGGGGTGACAGGGTCAATAGTGGAAACAGGAGCAGCCACATAAAAAGGGATGTTATTAGCTTTGGCAAGTTCAGCTACAGAGTAAGTCCCGATCTTGTTGGCAACATCACCATTGGCTGCAATGCGATCAGCCCCAACCACCACAGCCTTGATCCGCCCTCTTTGCATCAAAAAACCCGCAGCTCCATCCACAATCAGAGTAACTGCTATCCCGTCCCTGATAAGCTCCCAGGCGGTAAGCCTTGCACCCTGGAGCCAGGGACGGGTTTCATCGGCAATGATATTAATCTCTTTGCCCTCAGAAATAGCAGCCCTGATTACTCCAAGGGCCGTTCCATATCCACCGGTAGCAAGGCCGCCTGCATTACAGTGAGTGAGTACACCGCCTGTTTCCGGTAAAAGGGCCTGACCATGAAATCCTATGGCCAGGTTGGCTCTTACGTCTTCTGTCCAGATAGAAACGGCCTCCTTTTCTAAAACGGCTGCGATATCGCCCGGGCTCAGCTCATAATGCCTGCGCGCAATTTTTTCCAGTCTCTCTACGGCCCACTTCAAATTCACTGCCGTGGGCCGGGCCTGAAGCATAAAAGCCGCTTCCTTCAGCCATTTTTCTACAAAGAGGTCTTTACCTTTATGCTTGAGTCCATAAGCAGCCAAGACCATGCCAAAAGCGGCAGTGATCCCTATGGCAGGCGCTCCCCTCACCACCATATCCCTTATAGCCTTAGCAATATCTCTTGATGATCCATACGCAAGCCAGGTCTCCTCATGAGGTAATAACCTCTGGTCCAACAAATAAAGAACATGCTTTTCCCAACGGAGTGGTACTACAGACGTTTTCCCTTCGCTTTGAAGCAGGCTCAATGGCATATCGTAGTTGCCTGCGGCAATGTCTTTCACAACAATCATTTACTTGCCCAGGGTCTTTCGCAGCAACTCATTTACCTTTTTGGGGTTGGCCTGTCCCTTTGTCGCTTTCATAACCTGTCCAACTAAAAAACCCAGGATCTTGGTCTTTCCAGCCTTGCACTTTTCCACCTCTTTTGGATGGGTCTCCACTACCTGCTCGACCAAGGCATTGAGGGTGGATTCGTCACTCACCTGGACAACCCCTTGTTCTTCCACAATTTCTTTAGGACTCTTTTTTGAATCATACGCCTGTTCAAGGATATTTTTTGCCATCTTGCCGCTAATAGTGTCATCGTCTATCAGCTTGAGCAATTCCGCAAGATCGGCGGGAGGGATCGGGCAGACATCAATTTCTTGATCCTCTTGTTTTAGAAGACGGAACAGCTCTACCATTATCCAGTTGCTGACAATCTTCGGACTGGGAAACAGGGCTACGCATTCCTCAAAGTAATCCGCCAGGGACTTCGAGGCTGTGAGGACTCCTGCGTCATAGTCTGAAAGATCATATTGTTCCTTAAATCGAGCGTACTTTGCATCAGGCAGTTCAGGCAGTTCCGCCTTTACATTGTCCATCCATGCATTATCAATCTCTACCGGGACCAAATCCGGGTCAGGAAAATATCGATAATCATGGGCCTCTTCTTTACCCCTCATTGTGACTGTTACACCCTTGGCCGTATCCCAAAGACGGGTCTCCTGCACTATCTCATGGCCATCAAGTAAAAGAGCTGTCTGACGCCTTATCTCAAACTCCAACGCCTTCTCCACATTACGGAAAGAATTCATATTCTTGAGTTCCGCCCTGACGCCGAGCTCTTTCCTGTCCATGGGTCTCAATGAAATATTGGCATCACAGCGCAGACTACCCTCTTCCATATTGCCGTCGCTGATCTCCAAGTAACGGACCTGCTGTCTCATTTTCTTAAGATATAAAGCAGCCTCTTCAGGACTTCGAATATCAGGCTCGCTCACAATCTCAATCAAAGGCACACCTGCCCGATTAAGATCCACATAGCTGACCGGCCTGTTTTCATCATGTATCAATTTACCTGCATCCTCTTCCAAATGTATGCGGGTAATACCTATCTTCCTGGCCTGTCCGTTTATAGCGACTTCAACCCAACCGCGTTCAGCCAGAGGAAGATCATATTGAGAGATCTGATAGCCCTTGGGAAGATCAGGATAAAAATAGTGCTTTCTGGCAAAAACGCTGAAAGGGGCTATTTTGCAATGTGTAGCCAGTGCCATTTTCATGGCAAATTCCATAACTTTCCTGTTAAGCACAGGCAGAACCCCCGGCATTCCCACACATACCGGACATGAATGCGTATTGGGCGGTGCACCAAATGTAGTTGAACAGGAGCAAAAAATCTTCGTTTCAGTCTGCAACTGGACATGAACCTCAAGACCTATTACTGCTTCATATTCCATAAACCAGATCCCTTCACAACGGCTATATTTTTACACCTAAATTGAGCGATTAGCCTTTAGCGATTAGCTATTAGTTTAATGATTGTCGGTTTGCCGCCCTGACACGCAGGACGTTCTTCTATTACAAACTTTCACACATTGGGTATTATTTCTAATTAACGTAATACCTTGATTTCTCAAAGCTAAACGCTCATGGCTAACAGCTAATCGCTTAACTTAGCTTACATCAAAACCGCATTAGCCTAACACGCCATGTCATCTCAATCAACAGGATACAAAAAACAGGGCCTCACGAAAATCTGTGTAATCTGTGGATAAAAAGAGCATAACCGTTCACACTCCCTGGCAGCCGACAGGCTTTTGCAGGGTTTCAACCGCGGACAAGGTTGCACCAAAAGTCGTATTCTCAACGGATTGTGCTTTGAAACCCGTAAAAGGCTGTTGGCTGTCAGTGGGGGGGAGTGAATGATTACAAAAAAGCAGTTGTATCATTATTTGACACAACTGCTTTCATCCTTTCGGACATAGTTTGTGGATGCTAAGACTTCTTACGTTTTCCCTTAGTCTTTGTCTTGGTCGCCTCTTTTGGCTCAATACCTTCTTCTTCCAAAAACTTAAGAATTGGATTGGGCCGACGCACAGTCTTCTTCGGCAAATCAATGTGCTTCCTAAGTTCGCTGACAATCTTGGATACCTGAAACCTGCTGATACCAAGCTTGTCAGCTATCTCGGAAGCCGTCATTTCAGCATAATGCTTATGCACATATCGTACATCATCTACATTATAGGGCCTGCTTCTCTTTCTTCCAGTCATGATAAACTCCTTTCTGTTTTTTTGAAATGTAAATGTTGATTTACATTGTCTCTAAATCCCACTTATCCATATCAATATAAGTCCAACACTTTACAGTGTGCTCAATGTTGCGATTGTCCAACGTATCTAACAATAAATACGAAATCCATAACAGGCTGAATCGCAACATTTTTTCTTCCTGATTTAGACACAAATCAGCCAATTAACAAACTCGGCAATACAAGTACAAAAAGAAACACAACTTGTCAATAGCTATAAAATGAAAAAACTAAAGGTAAGTCCGGCTAGGACAGTAGAAACACCTAAGAACCATTCCTCTAACGATTATTCAGAAATGGAATATACTAAATTTGTAGTTTGGGGAGAGAATTTAACGTCGAACAAGATGTGAGATTGAAATGGATAGGAGTAATGCACTGCTAGCTTAACACAGTCTGCTCCATGGGCGTATATCCCGTCATCGTTTGTAAGAAGGATGCTTATATCTCACTAACCATCTTCTCCGCACTTCTGAGGATACTCCTTTCTCGTAACCGTTCACACTCCCTGGCAGCCGACAGGCTTTTGCAGGGTTTCAACCGCGGACAAGGTTGCACCAAAAGGCGTATTCTCAATGGATTGTGCTTTGAAACCCGAAAAAGGCTGTTGGCTGTCAGGGGGGAAAGTGAATGATTACCCTTTCTCGATGATGCGTGCCGTTCCCTTTCTATATAGTGGATCAAACATGCCTGCCGGTAAGGGCAGTAATCTCTGGGATGCAGACAACCCCTTGAGACAGCAATATGGCAATTGTCTTTCTGACAGAAACCCTGTATCTCCATAACCTCTTTTTCTGTTTTTACCACCCCCAGGTAAGATACTGATGTATAGAATCAGAGGCCTTTCTGCCTGCTCCCATGGCCAAAATGACAGTTGCCTGGCCTGAGACTATGTCCCCACCGGCCCATACCCCTTTTTTTATGGTCTTGCCTGTTTCAGGATCTGCAACAATATAACCCCATTTGTTGATTTTCAAATCCTCAGTTGACTTAGTCAAAAGGGGATTGGCCCCTGCACCAACAGCAATAACCGCAAGGTCGCACTCCAGCTTGAATTCGGAGCCTTCTTTGGGTATAGGACGCCGTCGCCCGGATTCGTCAGGCTCACCCAATTTCATTTGGAGACACTCCACACCTGCCATACGGCCATTTTCATCACCCAGGAACCTGGTCGGCGCTGTGAGCAGAAGAAACTCAATGCCTTCCTCTTCTGCGTGATGAATTTCTGCGGATCGAGCAGGCATTTCATCCCGGGACCTGCGATAAACGACGCGCACCCTGTCGGCACCCAAACGCATGGCAGTCCGCGCGGAATCCATGGTCACATTTCCGGCTCCAAACACAACGACATCTTTACCTTTGGCGATGGGAGTATCATATTCAGGGAACAGGTATGCCTTCATAAGATTGGCCCGGGTCAGATACTCGTTTGCCGAATATATACCGGTCAGATTTTCTCCCGGGATATTCAGAAACCGGGGTAATCCTGCCCCTACCCCGACGTAGATGGCGTCATAGCCCTGTTCAAAAAGTTCATCCAGTGAAACGGTCCTTCCTACCACTGTATTGCACTCAACTTTTACCCCTAACTTCTCAAGAGTATTTACCTCTGAATAAACGATCTCTTTGGGAAGCCTGAATTCCGGGATACCATATACAAGGACACCGCCCGGCTTGTGAAAGGCCTCGAAAATTGTTACTTCATGGCCCTTGAGAACAAGGTCTCCGGCAACAGTCAGGCCGGAAGGCCCGGAACCCACTACGGCTATCCTTTTCCCAGTGGGATCACTCTTTGCCGGGAGCTCTCCATTGCCATGCTTTCGCTCCATATCCGCAACAAACTTCTCCAAATTGCCAATCGCTACAGGATCTCCTTTTTTGCCAAGGATGCATTTACCTTCACACTGGATCTCTTGCGGGCAAACCCTGCCGCACACGGCCGGAAGCGCATTTTTTTTCCATATTTTCCGAACAGCTTTGTCGAAATCACCATCTTTTATGTTTTTGATAAAACCTGGTATGTCAACAGACACAGGACACCCTTCCATACAAGAAGGCTTTTTGCAGTGCAGGCATCTTTCCGCCTCTTTTACAGCAAGTTCCTTTGTATATCCCAAGGGAACTTCCTCGAAATTCCGTCTTCTGATTTGGGGATCCTGCTCAGGCATGGGCTGCCTGGGTATCTTTTCCTTTTTAGGCGATTTTCCCGTCATATTATTCTCCATAACACCTTATTCATGCAGAAATTTTTCATATGCAACAGACTCTTGCTCCTTATAGGCCTGGAGGCGCTGCATCAGTTCGTCAAAATCAACTTTATGCCCGTCAAATTCAGGACCATCTATACAGGCAAACCGTGTTTTACCGCCCACGCTCACCCGGCAGCAACCACACATGCCTGTCCCGTCCACCATGATGGGATTCAGACTCACAAGAGTTTTGACCTTGTACTTCTCCGTAACACTGCACACAAATTTCATCATCGGCA
>JAYEMY010000366.1:0-1576 GCA_034718455.1 Thermodesulfobacteriota bacterium | reverse complement strand
TGGCGATTGCTGTTTTGAGTGTAATTAAAAAACTAAACATCTTCGGCAGAATTGTATTCAAAGTTACGGTATAGCGGTCAAAGAGGTCCATAATCTGGCACCGGAGGAGAACGATGTTCCTAAAGGAGAACCCACCATTATTCTCCTGGATGAACTGCCGCCTTATATGGATTACGTCAAGTCAAAGGAGATAGGCAACAGTGATCTTTCCGTTGTCACCACTACGGCATTATCCAATCTCCTTGTGGCCGTCAACAAAGCGGAGCTAACTAATGTCTGTGTTGTTATTTCTGACCTGACGGCTTCCTACGAAGGTGGTACGGAACAAATCAATAAGGCGCTTAATAACCTCCAGGTGGAAACCAATCGTTCGGCTTTGCGGATAGAGCCGGTAAATCCTCTTGGGGATGAGCTTTATCACATTTTACGGACAAGGCTTTTTGAAGTCCTGCCTGACAAGAAAATAATTAAGAGTATTGCCAATGAGTATGCCAAGGCCGTCCGGGATGCCAAGGAAATGGATGTTACCAGCGCTTCGCCCGATTCCTACGCCGCCCAGATTATAGAGTCCTACCCGTTTCATTTTTCCCTTAGAGATCTCTACGGTAGGTTTAAGGAAAATCCAGGCTTCCAGCAAACCAGGGGGTTGATCCGTATGATGCGGATCATTGTATCGAGGATGTATGATGCAGGCCGTGCCTCGGAGGTCAAGCTGATCCATCCCTACGATATCGACCTTAACAATGATGAGGTGTTGTCTGAGATAAAAGGAATCAATCCCACCCTAAGCGAAGCCATTACCCATGATATAGCCAAAGATGGTCATTCAGTTGCCGAAGAGCTGGATGTAAAATTAGGTTCAGGTTCAGATGCCCAGGATGTATCAAAACTTATTCTTATCGCCTCTCTTGCCAACATCCCGGGGGCGACCCACGGTCTGCGTGAAAGCGACATCATGGGGTATCTTTGCATGCCGGGGCGCGATATCTCCAAGGTAAAAAAAGATATCGTCGATTACCTCCCTACTCAGGCCTGGTATATACATGTCAGCCAGGATGGTCGCCTCTTCTACAAGAATACTCAGAATTTGGCTGCCAAGCTCCATTCCCTTGCGGATTCCTACAACCGGCAGTCCTGCATTAAGGAATTGCGGACATACCTTGCTTCTCTTTTCAATCCAAGTCTGAAAGACTGTTACCAGAAATTTGAAATCCTTCCGGGCCTGGACGAGGTAGATGTGGAGGCAGAAAAAGTCACTCTGATCATTACCGAACCCACATCAATGCCGTCCAGCAAATCAAGACTCGCCCCGGCATGGGACAAGTTTGCCAATGATATTGAATACAAGAACAGGGTTGTCTTCCTCACCGGCAGTCATGACACTCTCACCCGGGTTGTTGAGCAGGCAGCCCAATATCGAGCAATTCAATCCATCCTTACGGATTTCGATGCCGAAAGGCTCCCTGATAACGATCCCCAGCGGCAACGCGCCCTTGTCAGTCAGGACAAAATAATTCTCAGTTTGAGAAGCTCCATCCAGGAGACGTTTACCACCCTTTCTTATCCCTCAAAAGAC
>JAYEMY010000365.1:0-1593 GCA_034718455.1 Thermodesulfobacteriota bacterium | reverse complement strand
ATTTCAAACCCGCCCCTATAGGTTGGGGGCACATTCCACAAATATCTCGGATATATCACAACATATGGAACCATCCCTGAATTCTGAATTTTATCCCCTTTTTGCCAATGAACGAGCTTGAGGAATACCTGAGACAGATTGCTGCAAAAGGGAAGATGGCTATTTATGTAGACGACGGAGAAAAGTTCGGCACCTGGCCCGGGACTCATAAGTGGGTTTACGAAGACGGATGGCTTGATAATTTTCTGGCGTCCATTTCCCGATAGAAAGAGGAATTTATTGATTGGACTACATTTTCACAAGTCATGGGTACAGAATTTCAGTTCTTCCAGGAAGCAAATAAGATAACCTTACCTACATCCTCAACTAAGGATATAGTTACCCCCTTCTATGCGCAGGCCTATACCCTTTACTATTGCAGTAGACACCGTCTTTCTGGCTGTTCCCAGAATTCGCCCGAACGTCTGCCTGGAAATGCCCATCCGAACGGCAGCGGCGTCCTGATCCATTCCCTCCATATCACTCATACGCAATGCCTCAAGACCTTCAACAGTCAGGACAACTTCCTCAAGACCGCGCAATCGTATGCCCCTCGGCTTAAAATAGGTTACTGCAGGCTCTTGATCAACTTTTCGACATTTAGGGGGTCTGGCCATAATTTTTTCTCCGCTTCAGCTCTTTAGCACTTTTTGCAGAGCTTCAACACACCGTAAATTTTCTTCGGGGAGACCAACAGTAATCCGGATGTGATTGGGTAAACCATATGCAGTCATTGCCCGCACAATGATTCCTTCTCTGAGCATTTTTTCATAGACCATTTTGGCATCCCTGTTGATATCTATAAGAATAAAGTTAGTTTCACTGGACATTACCCTGTATCCTAACTCCTCAAGTTTTTTCGTGAGGAAATCCATGCCCTGCCACACGGAATCAACGGTTTGTGTAAGGTGTTGATGGTCATCCAGGGCTGCAAGGGCCCCTACCTGGGCCATAGTGTTGACATTAAAGGGTTGCCGGACCCGCTCCAGATATTTGACTACATCTCTGTCCATCACTCCATAGCCTACCCGAAGTCCAGCCAGGCCATAGGCCTTTGAAAAGGTCCGAAGGGCTACGACCCTTCTGTCCTGCTTCATATACTCTACTGCCTTTGGAGTCTGCTCGGTCCTAACAAACTCCATGTAGGCCTCATCCAGGACTACCAGTAAATGATCCGGAAGATTTTTCAGAAATGCATCAAAGTCTGCCCTGTGAATGACCGTGCCGGTAGGATTGTTGGGATTATCCAGAAAGATCAGGCGGGTTTTCGGTGTAACTGCCCGTGATATGTTCTCAAGGTCGTGATGATACTCTGAAAGGGGAATGACTACATTGCTTCCCCCCACGACCTGCACCATTTTGCAATATACCAAAAAGCTCGGATCACTGCTTATGACTTCATACCCTGGTCTAATGAAAACCCTTATCAGAAAATCTATCAACTCGTTGGATCCGTTGCCAAGCACTATCTCCTCAGAAGATACTCCCAACAACCCGGCAAGCTTTTCCTTGAGGTAGTAGCCACTACCATCGGGATAGCGGTGCAGAGAAGAT
>JAYEMY010000364.1:0-1597 GCA_034718455.1 Thermodesulfobacteriota bacterium | reverse complement strand
AAAACACCCAATTTGCGGCATTGCCTCAAATTGCGAGGCAGGTATCAGGAGATAAAATTATGAGAAAAATTGTATTTTTTGGCTGTTTGTTATTGTCTATTTGTTTGTCCACTCAGGCTTTTTCACACACTCCGCTCTGTTTTTGCATGGATCAAGGGAACGGAACCATCGTGTGCGAAAGCGGGTTCTCAGACGGAGACTCTGCTGCAGGCATGAGGATTCAGGTGATTGATGCCGACGGAAAGATCATCCTGGCAGGGTATATGAATGAGAATAGCGAGTTTAGCTTCAAGAAGCCGGAAGTTGAGTATGCAGTCATCTTTGACGCAGGTCCTGGCCACATTGCAAAGGTACCGAGTTCGGAAATTACGGAATAATGCAGGTATCCTTCACGACAAGTCAAAAATAGTTTACACTTTTTATTCCCGATTCCATTAGGCTGCCGACCGTTTATGTTTGGACAAGACTATATTCACCGCAGATTTAAGATCCGTGGTGGAATTGCCGAATAATTAATTAGAAATAACACCCAACGGGTTCACCCTGTTGAATCCCCAAAGGGGGCAGCGAAGCTGCATTCAACAGGGTAAAAGTTTGTAATAGCTGACCGCTAAAGGCTAATAGCTCTAGTATATATTAAGGAGATCTGTAGATATGAAAATCCTTGTAACCGGCGGGGCGGGTTTTATAGGTTCAAATGTGACTGATGCTTACATAGAGGCAGGTCATGAAGTTGTAGTGGTAGACAACCTGTACACAGGAAAACGGAAGAACCTGCATCCTGAGGCAAAATTCTATTTAATGGACATCAGGGCCCCGGAGATACACAAACTACTGGAATACGAAAAGCCGGAAGTGATAAATCACCACGCGGCCCAAATCTCTGTCCCTGCTTCTGTGGAAGACCCCGGGTTTGACGCCTCAGTAAATATCGAGGGTTTTATCAACCTGCTGGAAGGTGCTAGGATGGTCGGTACACGCAAGGTCATATTCATATCCTCCGGCGGGGCTATCTATGGAGAGGCTGAAGAGTACCCCACCTCTGAGAATTATCCTCCGCAACCCCTGTCCCCTTATGCCATAGCAAAGGCAGTTTCAGAAAACTACCTTCACTTCTATGAGCACCAGTACGGATTGAACTATACTGTTCTACGATATTCCAATGTCTATGGCCCGCGCCAGATACCTAATGGTGAGGCAGGGGTAGTGGCCATTTTTATGGACAGATTTCTTGAAAATAAACCGAGCACACTCTACCATTTTTCATCTGAACCCGAGGGCATGATCAGGGACTACTGCTATGTAGGAGATATTGTGGATGCAAATCTTTTTGCCCTTGAGGCTGGAAACAAAAAGGCTGTCAATATAGGCACTGGAAAGGAAACCAGGACCCAGCTCCTTTTTGAGACCATATTTGATGTGATTTCCAAAAAACGTCCTCTTAACAACTCTCTCAGGACACCAAACAGGACCTCTGCAAGGCCGGGAGATCTTAAAAAGAGCTGTCTAAAAATATATCTGGCTGAGGCGGTGCTGGGCTGGAAGCCCAAAACAGTCCTTTCTGAAGGAATTGAAAAGACATTGGACTGGAGAGTAG
>JAYEMY010000363.1:0-1599 GCA_034718455.1 Thermodesulfobacteriota bacterium | reverse complement strand
AGGCTTGGAAACTCCCCTACCATCTCTGTCAAAAGGTCCGCTTTGCATAGCCAAGCTGCCCTCTCAACCTCTTTTACCTTATCCTGGGCCACCTGTTTGGCCAGGTAATGAGCAAGGGCCTTTACCCTGTGAATTTTGTCAAGCACGGTCCCAAGACGCTTATGAAAAATCATTCCTGAGAGATCAGCAACAAAGGCATCCAGAGGTTGCTTCAGATCCTCCTTAAAGAAAAATTCCGCATCACTGAGTCTCGCCCTGAGCACTCTTTCATGGCCTTCGCATACAAGCCCGGGCCTTGGTGAGCGCGTATTGTTAATAGCTACAAAGTGCGGCATAAGATCACCATTATAATCCACAACGGCGAAATACTTCTGGTGCTCCCTCATGCAGGTTATTAACACATCGCGGGGAAGCGCCAAAAAGCGTTTATCAAAAGAGCCGCATACTGCAGATGGAAACTCAGTAAGATAGGTATTAATATCCAAGAGCTCATCGTCGGAAAGGATGTTGCCGCTAACCGATGCAGTGGCATTCCGGGCATCTTCAAGGAGTCTGTTTTTTCTGACTGAGGGATCAGCCAGCACAAAGACATTTTCAAGGGCTTTTATATAACCCTCCGGATTTGATGGCACCCGGATCGCCTCAGGGGCCATGAACCTGTGTCCACGGCTTTCAGAACCAGCCTCGACCCCTGCAAGGCTGAAAGGAACCACATCTTCTCCATAGAGGGCAACAAGCCAGCGAATAGGCCTTGCAAAGCTCAGATCCTCTGTGCCCCACCGCATGGTCTTTGGGAATGGAATTGCGGTTATGACCAGGGGAAGGAGTTTGCTTAAAAGATCAATCGTCTCTCTGCCGGGAACTATCCTGCGTAGCACTATATAAAGTCCCTTTTCAGTGTCTTCCGCATGCAAGTCATCAATACTGATCCCATGAGTACGCGCAAATCCCTCTCCTGCCTTTGTTGGCTTTTCGTCAGATGAAAAGGCAATTTTTGCAGGCGGACCTGTAATAATCTCTTCTCTATCAGGTTGCCGGTCCGGCAAATTCTTGACAAAAAGGACCAAACGCCTGGGAGTCCCTATGGTTGAGACATCTTCATATGTCAAATGCTCACGGTCCAGATGTTTTCCAGCCAGCCGGGCCAGGTTTTCCAGTGCCCCTGAGATAAAACCTGCAGGGATCTCTTCGGTTCCGATTTCCAAAAGAAGATTCCTGGTGTTCACGTCTTGCCCCCTTCCTCTTTAAAAGCTGTATATCTCCCGGCAACTCCCCGTGCGAGGTCACGGACACGGCCTATATATGCAGTTCTCTCCGACACACTTATGGCACTTCTGGCATCCAGGAGATTAAAGTAGTGAGAGCACTTAAGACATTGGTCATAGGCCGGAAGCACAAACCTTTGCTCCAGCAATCTCAACCCCTCTTTGTAGTGGAGTGAAAACAGTTGCTTCAAGGTGTCCACGTCCGCAGCCTCAAAATTATAGCGTGAAAACTCCACCTCGTCCCTATGATGTATAGCGCCGTATCTCACCTGGTCATTCCATTTGAGGTCATAGACATTATCTATTCCCTGAAGATACATGGCGATCCGTTCCA
>JAYEMY010000362.1:0-1608 GCA_034718455.1 Thermodesulfobacteriota bacterium | reverse complement strand
TTACCCTGCCCTTGAATACCAATATTCCACCCTGGAAGCCCACAGTCTTAATCATTATCGTCTTGTCTTCAACCCTTTCAAGTTCAATGGGTATAGGAAGATCCGGAAATTCATAAATAACACTGGCCGCCTCAGAACCCGGAGCAGTTTCAGAGAATCCGGCAGAGGACTCCCCTGGTGCCGAACTCATCTGGGCGCACGAAGTCAGAAGAAAATTCGGCAGATAGAAGATTAAAGCAGTAATGAAAAAGACAGCGGATAATTTCCTGTGAAAACGCATTTTATATCCTCCTATATTTGATTGCATTGCAAAAACTCTGGTTATTTTTCAAATACTATCATTTAGATATGGCATCCAATACCGGATTCATGGAAAGACCTCACTCAAATTATTAAACATCCTTCACGACAAGTCAAAAATAGTTTACACTTTGCATCAATGTCTGACACCAAAAAAGAAAAAAAACCTGGAACCCGCCCCAAAAGTTCTCGTTGGGGCAGGCGTAAGAAGTATCGCTGCCATGCCTGTAACAGGGAATTGCCTTTTTGCTGGAATTGCCCTTGCGGTTTTCAGATTTGTGATGACTGTCTAAAAGAAAATATGTGGGGCATGAGCAATAATGCAATATGGATCTGCCCTGACTGCGGACGCATAAGAAGTTTTTAACAACTTCCCCAGCCTATTCGACACCTATCTCCACAGCCAATTTCTCTATTTCCTTCACCATATCATCAATTACATCAAGACCCTGGTGCCAGAAATCAGGATCATGGAGGTCTATGCCAAAGGACTCAAGCAACACATAGGGTGTATCACTTCCCCCGGCAGCCAATAGCTCCAAATAGCGCGGGACAAAATCCAGTTTCCCTTTTTCATACATGGAGTAAAGAGACAAGACCAGTAGTTCGCCAAAGGCATAGGCATATACATAGCCTGGTGTATGGATAAAGTGACCGATGTAAGACCACCAAATACCATAGTCGTCGGTCAGGGTTAGGCTGTTGCTGAACATTTTTTTCTGGGTCTTAACCCAAATATCTGAAAACTCATCAGGAGAAAGCTCTCCTTTTGAACGCCGCTTATTGTGAACTTCATTTTCGAACCGGTTCATGGCAATCTGACGAAACACAGTGGCAAAGATGGACTCTATCTTAGTAGCCGCAAGCCACAACTTCTCTTCCGGTCTTTCCAAATTCCTCATCAAATCCTTAAATACCAGCATTTCACAAAAAACCGAGGCAGTCTCAGCTAAAACCAAAGGAGTATGACTGTTTAAATAGCCCTGCTCACCCGCCAGGATCTGATGGACACCATGGCCAAGCTCATGTGCAACTGTCTCAACGTCCCTGAGATTCCCGGTGAAATTCACAAGCACATAAGGATGGACCTGTGGAACCACAGGGTGCGCAAAAGCCCCCCCGGTCTTCCCTGGTATTACCGGAGCATGTATCCATTGTTTGTCAAAAAACTGATTGGCTACTGAGGCCATCTTGGGAGAAAATTTCCCAAAGGCATTGAGCACTATCTCTTTACCTTTTTCCCAATCAACAATCCGCTGAGGCAGATAAGGCAACGGGGCATACCTGTCGTAGTCAAAAAGTTCTTCC
>JAYEMY010000361.1:0-7041 GCA_034718455.1 Thermodesulfobacteriota bacterium | reverse complement strand
ATGTTTTCAAACTTGTCCTCAAGCTCGATCTCCTTGGCCACAGTAACGCCATCTTTTGTGATGACCGGAGACCCAAAGGATTTTTCAATGATGACGTTGCGGCCCTTGGGACCAAGGGTTACTTTGACTGCGTTGGACAGGGAATCAATGCCTGTTAACATGGCCTCCCTGGCCTTTATGTTGTACTTAATTTCTTTGGCTGACATTGTTTGCTTAACCTCCGTTGTTCGGTTATTGTAAGCGTTATTTGTTTTTTGACGAAACGTTTATGGGTTAACTAGTCTTCAATAATGCCGAGGACATCGTCTTCCCTCATTATCAGATACTCTTCTCCTTCGATTTTTACCTCTGTGCCGGAGTATTTGCTAAACAGGATGCGATTCCCCTCTTTTACATCAAGGGCTCTGATCTCACCGTTGTCAAGGATCTTGCCGTTTCCGGCAGAGATGACCTTTCCCTCAGCGGGCTTTTCTTTTGCACTGTCTGGAATAATAATTCCACCCTTGCTCTTTTCTTCTTCCTGTAAGCGTGTTACCAAAATTCGGTCATGTAATGGACGAATTTTCATAGCAGTTCTTCTCCTTTTTGCTATAAATTATTCAGAATAAATAAATTTTAAACAAGCCGAAAGCCTTGGGCCAAAAGGCGAGCGACTTATGTGAGTCCCTAATGGGTATCTCATATATGGTTTTATCTTAGCGGTTTAAAAGGATGACCATCCTATTTCATTAGCACTCGTTAACGACGAGTGCTAATATAATTACGCTTTTTGGGAATGCAATACCTTTCTGAAAATAAATATTTTACAACAGGTCCTTATTGTGGCTGTTTCTCGGTAATGCGGAAGAAATGCCATGCCAGGAGAATTCCGCCAACGGTTATGGCGGAATCTGCGATGTTAAAGGCCGGCCAGTGGTATGAACCCACATAGAAATCCAAAAAGTCAATAACAGATCTATAACGGATTCTGTCTATCAAGTTTCCTAATGCTCCGCCAAATACCAGAGATGTTCCCCACAAAAGCGGATAGCTGCGACTATGCGAGCTGCGATAAAGATAAATGAGACCGCCGAGGGCGACTACGCTGATTACCTGGAAAACAATGTGACGCCACTTATCCGCCCCTGCCATAAATCCAAAGGCAGCCCCTGTGTTGGTTATGTAAGTAATATTAAAAAATCCCTGCCAAACAGGCAGTACTTCATAAAGATCGAGGTTAGAGATTACCATGGTCTTGGTAACCTGATCTGCGAATACAACCAGGAAAGCCACGAGCAAAAAGGGTTTTATAGAAAAGGAGGTAGATAAGTTCATGGTATAGTACTTTAGTTCACTTTAGGCACTGTTCCGGTTTATCTGGGTTTTTCTGATTTTTATCGCATTTAAGATCTTTGTAAAGTTCGCTGTTCGCTGGAAGCAGCTTCAGTGCCTTGTCCTTGTGATATTGGGCAGATTGCTGATTTCCTATAGCCTTATAATGACGGTAGAAATAGTAGTGGGCCTTTCCCTGTTTTTCGAGAGCAGCGAAACACCTGCCCAGTTGTAAGTAAATACTTGCAGGATCAGGCCAGGAATATTTCAGGGTTTTAAGTATGGGAAGGGCTTCAGCCGGCTTTCCCTGCTCAAGATACGCCCTGGCTAGAAAGAACTTGGCGGTTGAATCTCCAGGATGTCTTTTGCTGTAAGGCCCTATGATCAAGACGGCCTTTTGATATTTTCCCGCTGTAAAGTAGGCCCTTCCCTGATCCACCTCAAACTCAGGCCTTTCCGGGGTCGAAGATACAAGATTATCATAAGCTTTCAGGGCCTTATCGTATTTCCGTGCGGCAAGAAACGACAGGGCAAGTCCATAGAGGGAAAACATGTCTTCCTGAGTGGCACTGATTTCCCGTTTATAGTGTCTTATCATGGCCATCGGATCATGAGTTAAGACCTTTGCTTTCACCTGTATCTTTCTCAGCCTGAATAGGTCTTCTGGGAATTTTTGTACGCACTGGTCCCTGTTCCAGAGATCCTCCAGATAGGTTGTCCTCACGCTGTCTACCGGGTGGGTGGAGAGGTAATTAGGTATGGCGCTCGTCCCGAGCCAGCGATATTTCTGCATTTTCTTTAATACAGTAAGCAGCCCCCTGGGATCATAACCAGCTTTGCATACCCACTGATACGCCCTCCGGTCTGCCTCTTCTTCGTCTGTACGACTGTATTTAAGGGCTATAGAGGCATTTAGGGCGCCCGAAGTTGCGAATATGGCGGAACCTACCTGTCCTTGTCCCAAAAAAAGTCCGGCTATGGCTATGGCGGCAGTGGCTATGTTTATCCGCTGCATTCGTTCCATACGCCTGGCTATATGTCTTCCCTGAACGTGGCCTATCTCATGGGCCAAAACGCACAGCAGTTCATTTTCAGTATCTATAACCTCAAGCAGCCCGGTGTGTACGAATACAAGACCTCCAGGCATGGCAAAGGCGTTCAGTCCTTCATCTTGTATAACGAAAAACTCGTAGTCAAAAAATTTGCCATTAACCTGGTCAAGTACCTTTTGGCCTACCTTGGACACATATCCGACAATTTCCGGATCCTTTATCAGCGGGACCTGCGACTCAACCATGCGCAGCAAGTTATCCCTCATTTCCTGTTCTTCCTCAATAGACATCATCGCGGAGACAGGAGAGACCAAAATGATAAAGGTAAGAGTTAGGATACAAAGGGAAAAAAGGCGATTATACATAAATAAAGATACCAGATTTTGGCATCCTTCATTCTGTAATTTACACTTTTTCAACATAAACGGATGCTGGCCATTAGCTGTTAGCCTTTAGCTATTAGGTAAAAACATCGTATAAAATAGGTTATTTGATAGTATAAAAACAGGAGCCTTGTCATTTGTTTTATCCCATGTTTACCACTTCATTGCAATAACTTGTTGATTGTTTGTTTTATCGGTTTTGTCATAAGGATTTAGCCGAAGAATTTAAAAATCACAATGCCGCAAGTGGTAAAGGCAGGTTTTAAGAAAAAAATAGTATGAAAGATAAAAATAAAGTTATCTTTTCGGTATTTGTGGCCGAAGAGGATATAAAGAGGGAGAAATCCAAGGCCAGAGAGATCAGGCGCAGCAGATGGTGGCACCAGAAGTGTGCTAAAGGTATTTGCTTTTACTGTGGGGGGTGCGTGGGGCCTTCTAATCTCACAATGGATCATGTGGTTCCTTTGATTCGTGGAGGAAAAAGCGTTAAAGGCAACCTGGTTCCTGCCTGTAGGGAGTGCAACAACAAGAAGAAATATCTGTTACCCATGGAATGGGAAGAATATATCAATTCGCGCGGGACCACAGAGGGTTTCGTAAGAGCAAGAAATATGATAAAATAAAATTTAATTTAATGTGGTTCTTGTCTTGGTGATCGGTTCTCCTTGGCCGTTTTTGACGGACCAAGGACAGTGAAAGCTACTTGATATTAACCGATGAAAACCCTGTTTTCTACTTCTAGTGAGGGAATTTTCACCCGAATGGCGGTAGCTTGCCGTTTAGGATTCGTATTTGCGTCTTTGAGTGAGAATGTTACTTCCTTTTTTAAATTCAACATTTAGAATTCAAAATTGTGTCTGAACGGCCTTTTCGTTCAGACACTATAAAAGATGCCAAATGTTGGATATTCCAGCAAGAAAATGCTCTGGAGCTATGGAGCCGGATTTGGCTATGGAAACGAATTTCGGAGGGGTGCAATGATTATGGAAAGATGTTTTTTGAGATTATTTGCTGCTCTATTATTTATGGCAGTTGTGTCGTCGCCCGTTTGTGCCGGAGACGCCCCGTCTTTTATCCTTGGTCCGGGAGATGTCTTGGAGGTTTCCGTATGGAAAGACCCTGAGCTCACAAAACAAGTTATTGTTCAGCCTGACGGGTATCTTAGCTTTCCCCTTGTTGGACAGATTAAGGCCGGCGGAAAGACGCTGGTAGATGTCCAGCAGGAAATAGTAAAGCGTCTTGAGGAGTTCATCCCGTCACCTACGATTGCTGTTCTTCCTCTTGAGATAAAGAGTTACAAGATCTATGTGATCGGCAAGGTAAAAAATTCGGGCGTCTTTGTGTTACCGCAGTCCATCAATGTCATGCAGGCCCTGAGCCTGGCAGGCGGCACAAATCCATTTGCCAACCTTGGTAAGATTTCCATATTGAGACAAGGGCCTGACGGTCAGTCGAAGATACGGTTTGACTATAGCGACGTTGCCAAAGGGAAGCATTTTGAACAAAACATTATGTTGCAGAGCGGGGATGTTGTGGTCGTAATGTAGCAGAACAGGAAAGTCGATGGATGGCATTGTGAAGTTTGTGCGTTTGGGAATATGCTTGTTCTTTATGACAAGTTTGTTGGCGGGGGTATGGCTTTCGGTCGCAGAGGCGGCCGAAGTGACGTGGACGCCCAGAGTGGATGCACGCCTGGAATATGACGACAATATCAATTTTTCAGATCAGTCGAAAGATAAAGAACAAGACTGGATATATAAAGTTCAACCAGAGCTGACATGGCGACGCCGAACCGACAGGGACGATTTGCGTTTTACTGCCTGCCTGCTGGGTCAGAAATATGACACTTGGGACGAGCTTGATACCCTGGATCAGGATTATCGTCTAATGGCCTCAAGTCAGGTAAGGCCAACCCTTGGTCTATCTTTTGATGGTCGCTATCGCAAGGACACGACCCAGGACAGCGAGTTGTCTGACGAAGGCATGAGGTTCTGGCGTGAGGATCGTAAAGAATATAGACTTCAACCCTCTATGCATTGGCAGGCCACTGAGCGTTCGTCGTGGAAAGTGGCCCTTTCTTTCCGCCAAGTCAACTACGAAGGAAGTGACAATGACAAAGGAGATGACAATGAGGACTACAAGACCAGTAGAACCATCCTGACATATAGTTACTTGCTTGCCGATGATCGTACCAGTGTATTCGCGGAGCCAAATTTTTACTACGCGGATTATGAACACGGAAATACTCGCGTTTATGTAATGGCGTTCGGCGTAGATACCGCTTTTTCAGAGCGACTGACTCTACGCGCCAGCGGAGGTGTTTCCTTCTCGCGTGACAGAGATGACTATGGAACTTCGAATGATAGGAGTTTTGAGGCCTCTGTCGAGGCGCAATGGAAACTTGAGAGAGGCAGGTGGCATGCTAATTACACGCGGCGCTATTATCCAAGCGGGGATGGCGAAACCGTTATGCGTGATCGTTTTACATTCTCGGGACATTATCGCCTGATGAATCGGCTGAATTTTGCCGGTAGCGCGAGTTTCACTAAAGTAAAATCTGAAAGCGATTGGGATAAAGAGGATTATTGGAACATTGGTATTAGTCCTGGTCTTGTTTATCGTCTGACAGAGAGAGCAAATTTGGGAATATATTATCGACACAGGTTCTTGAAGGATAATGAGGACGATGAGGACACCAGGAGGAACCAGATCTGGATACGTCTGGATTTTGCAATGATGTTTGAACGTTAGTGGAACGTAGATTGCGGTGATTGATAACCGTAACGTCTTTAGTGTAATTGCAAAGGAGTTTAGGAGACAAATATGACCGAAATAGATGGCGGGCCTCAGACATTACAAGACTATATGGTCTTGTTGCGGAGGCAAAAGTGGTTCATCATCGTGCCATGGTTGGTGATTCTTTGCATTGCGTCTGTGGTAGCATTCATATTACCTCCTATATATCAGTCCAAGGCAACGATTCTGATTGAATCTCAGCAGGTCCCGGAAGACCTGGTTCGCACCACTGTTACCGGCTATGCCGAAGAACATATCAAGACCATAACTCAGCAGATCCTGAGCAGGCAGATCCTGGAACAGATCATTAAGGACTTTCGACTTTACCCCGATCTCCAGGCCAACGATCCGATTGAGGACATTTTGAGAAAAATGCGCGAAGATATCGTGGTGGAAATGGTAAGCGCTATGGTTCCCAGCCGGCGTAGTGAACGGCATGTTGCGGTAAATGTGGCCTTTACCGTCTCTTATGAGGGCCTTGATCCGGAAAAGGTCGTTCAGGTCACAAATCGTTTGACGTCATTGTTTTTGGAATACAACATAAGCCTTCGCGAAAACCTGGCCAAAACAACAACAAATATATTGGCGCAGCAACTGGAGGATTATCGCGACAACACTCGTTTATTGGAGGAAAAGATCGCTCGTTTCAAGGAAGAACACCTGTCTGAGTTACCTGAGTTGATGCGGCTGAATCTTGAAACTGAGCGGCAAATTAGTCGGCAGATTGAAGGCCTTGAAGCCAAAATGCTGGCCCTGGAGGATCGCAAGGTCTACCTGGAGGGACAGTTGGCAACGATTTCACCCAATGTTTTGTTAACGGGTGGCCAGGTATGGGAGCCTCGTGACCGGTTAAAGCTTCTCCAAAGTCAGGCCATTTCCCTGGAGGCCGGTCTTTCACTCAAGCATCCGGACGTCATTAAGATACGACGCGAGATCAAAGAATTGAAAAAAACGGTGAGTGTGTATGATGAGCGCAGGAACCTGGAAGAAATGCTGAATGATAAAGAAGTTCAGTTGGAGAATTTGAGCAACCATACCACGGACAAGCATCCTGATATGCTGCGTCTGAAGCAGGAAATTTCCGACATTAAAATCGCCTTAGCGGATAGTCAAGCTGATGAAGCCGGCATCGCTGATCCCGCCGACAGCGGACCTACCAATCCGGCATATATCAATCTTCAGACTCAAATCAAGCGTACAGAAATAGAGATGGAATCACTGCAGACTCAACGTAAAGAGTTGGATGTCCGGTGGCAGCAATATGTCAAACGACTGGAGAAGATGCCTCAGGTGGAGCAGGACTACCAGGATTTGATCCGGGATTACAGTTCTGCTCAAAAAAAATATAATGAGACATCAGCAAAACTTATGGAAGCGCGTCAGGCCGAGGGCCTGGAAGAAAGTCAGGTTGGAGAGAAATTTACAGTTGTGAATCCAGCGCAACTGCCGGGAAAACCAGTCAAACCGAATCGAATGGCCATTGTCCTGATAGGATTTAT
>JAYEMY010000360.1:0-7069 GCA_034718455.1 Thermodesulfobacteriota bacterium | reverse complement strand
AATGTTTTTTTTGCCGTCTTCTTCGTTGCTCGTCGATCACATAACCCGTTATGCTCGCTCCTCGCGCCTTGAATACAACAAAAAACCCTATTAATTTTTGTTCAACTTATTTATCTCCCGTTCCTTACCCCAGACGAAGCGCCAGAAGCAAAAAATCATGAGAAAGCACCAACCTTGACATTCAGACTTTTTGTAATACGATAAAAGGACTGGAAGGTGAAAATGAATATCATAAACGACATAAAACCAATCACTTACCTTAAAAGCCGGGCAGCGGATGTGTTAAAGCAAATTAATGATACACATCGTCCTGTAATAATTACACAAAACGGTGAACCCAAAGCAGTTCTTCAAGACCCTGAAAGTTTTGAAAACATGAGAAATGCCATTGGTATTTTAAAACTTATTTCAAAGGGTGAGGATGATTTGAAAAATGGAGATATCAGCTCACAAGAAGAAGTTTTCGCCAATATTGAGAGAAAAATAAAATAAAAGAAAAATGAAGAAAATTTATGAGGTTGTTTGGGCTAAAACAGCAGAAAATGACCTTCTGAAAATCATTGAATATATTGCGCAGAGTAATCCTGATAATGCATTAATATAGTACTCCCCCCTCCCACACCACGCATAGATTCAAGATTTTTTTTAAAGGGGGGATTCACTTCATTGTCTTTGGGTATATTTAGGTTGGGGCAGCGAAGTGGATAGCCCCCCTTCTTTTAATTCAAAATTGTGTCTGAACTGCTTTTCCGTTCAGACACTGACTATAGGGATGTTGACGCCATGGAGCACAAAAGTATTCCTTTAAATGAACGTATTATCTTTGCCTTAGATGTAGACTCCAAAGAAGAGGCAAAAAAATGGGTTGATCTCTTAGGCAACCACATAAATTTCTATAAAGTCGGCCTGCAATTGTTCCTGGCGGAGTGGTTTCCTGTTATTGAAATGATTACAAAGCGTGGCCATAAGGTCATGGTTGACCTTAAATTTTTTGATGTTCCGGAAACAGTCAAATCGGCTCTTAGGCAGTTGAGAAATAGAAATATTACGTTTGCCACTGTGCATGGCAATGATCCAATTCTTCGGGCGGCAGTTGAAGAAAAAAATGGAGTTAAAATTCTGTCTGTTACTGTATTGACCAGCTATGGCGAAGAAGATATGGAGGAAATGGGTTTTTCCGGTACAGTCGAGGATTTGGTTTTCAGCCGAGCCAAGCGTGCTTTAGAGCTGGGGTGTGACGGCGTTATTTCTTCCGGTCTTGAGGCACCTCGCCTAAGAAACGCTTTAGGTGACCGTTTTCTTATAATTACTCCCGGTATCAGGCCAGGCAAAAATATTGAAATCCCTGAAGATGATCAAAAACGAATTATAACAGCTCAAGATGCCATAATAAATGGTGCTGATTATGTGGTTGTCGGTCGTCCTATCAGGAAAGCTAAGGATCCCGTTGCGGTCGTAGAATCCATGCAAAATGAAATCCAAAAAGGGTTGGTTTCATAATTCGTTTTTTCCCTTCAGGCTCTCAAGGACAGAGGCCATGTCTGCGGGCAGCTTGCTTTCCCATTTCATTTTTTCCCCTGTGATCGGATGAGTAAACTGCAAACAGGCGGCGTGAAGCATCTGTCTTCGGATCGGAATAACTGTATGTCCAACCCTGAATTCCGTCGGCCCGCGATACAAGGCATCACCCAGGACAGGATGTCCCAGGGAACTCATATGGACACGAATTTGATGTGTCCTTCCTGTGTGTATCTTTAAAGATAAAAGGGTTGAGCCCCTGAGTTCTTCAACAACCTGCCACTCGGTAATGGCAGATCTTCCTTTTCTGGATTTGGTGGACATCTTCTTGCGATGAACGGGGTGACGTCCAATAGCTGAATCCAAACAACCGTTCCTGTCCCGGGGCTTGCCCCGGACTAAGGCCAGATAGATCTTGCCTGTCTTTCCCGCCTTAAATTGCTCTGCCAATCCCTGGTGTGCCTCATCATCCTTTGCCACAACCATCAGGCCTGATGTGTTCTTGTCAAGCCTGTGGACAATGCCCGGTCTGAGATACCCGCCTATACCCGAAAGATCCTGGCAATGGTGCAGAAGGCCGTGAACCAGGGTGTAATCCTCATCCCCTGCCCCTGGATGGACAACAAGACCGGCTGGCTTTTCCAGAACAAGCAGGTGGTTGTCTTCGTAAACGATTGCCAGTGGGATCGGAACAGGTTTAACGGACAGCGGTTTTAAGGCAGGGATATGGATATCAATTCTGTCTCCGGCATGAACCCTAAGACTTGAGGTCGTTCCTGCATGTCCTCTGACTTTTATATGGCCGTCGTGAATGAGGTTTTGAATTTGCGACCTTGAGAGTCCAAGGTCCCTTAAGGCAAGAAATTTATCCAGTCTGTTTCCTGCGCCATCGTCATTTACATTTATAAATACGTACTTGGCGATGTCTGTCATACTACATAACACTTAGCTTAATTTTTGTTGGTTGGCAATTCGTAGTTTAGGTTTTAACCTCAACCTCTGCGCTCACAACATTAAAGATAGACTCGATTCCCTCGGTGATCTCTTCTTCTTTTTTATCCTTGGCAACGGAGAGTTCCTTGACTAGCAAACCCTTGGCAGTATCCAGCATCTTTTTCTCACCAAATGAAAGGGGCTTATCCTTTTGCAGGATATAAAGATCCCTCAAGACTGTTGCCAGATCGAAAATCGAACCTGTTTTTATCTTGTCCATGTACTCCCGGTAACGACGGTTCCATGTTTGGGGAATGAACTTTATGTCTTTTTTCTCTAAAATGGCATAGACCTGTTCGACCTCACTATCAGAAATAACTCTCCTGAGTCCGATGTGCTCGGCGTTTTTCCTGGGAACCATTATTTTCATGTCATTGTCAAGGATACGTATTACATAAAAAATATGTTCGATCCCGGATATTGATTTTTCCTCTATACCCTCGATCAAACCCACACCATGTGCGGGATACACTGCTAGATCGCCAACATTAAACATACTGATTAACCTCTAATAGCTTCAAAAAAATCCATAAAATAAAATCATTTTAAAAACTAATATAACATATTTCCCAATTTTCCGAAACATGCCGGACCTGTTCTAAAAAGAACAATCTCACGCAAAGACGCAAAGTTTTTTCAGCCATTTCCGGCCAGAACCAATTTAACTGTTATGTCTATACTGTTTGGCAATACCTGAGATTACCAAAGTTTTTCTTCATTTCTTTTTTTGCGCCTTTGCGCCTTTGCGTGAGCTTCTTCAAAAGTGTAAACCGATAGATGAAAGATGCCTACGCTTCTTTGCAGATTTCAGTGTCAATTGGTAAGAATGCACATCTATGGCACAGCAGGGTAAACAAAATAACGTAAAGCATAAGAAAAGGCCGAAACTGGCACCATATGTCTGGGCGGCAATTACCTGCCTGTCTATAGGGCTCCTTTTTATAGCACCCGGGGTGGACCTGCCGCTGGTCGTGTATAGAATAGCCTGGCCGCTCAGCCGTCTCTTGATAATTATGGCCCTTAGCCTTGGCTTGAGTGCTCTGGTAGAAGGCATGGGTTGGTCTGAAATAGTTGCGAGGCTATCCAGACCACTCATGCGTACGGGCAACTTCAGTGACTGGAGCGGGACTGCCTTTACAACAGCCTTTTTATCAGGTGTCGCTGCAAATACCATTCTATGGAATGTGTATAAAGAGAAAAAATTAAGCAGACGAGAGATGCTTCTGTCCACACTCTTGAACCTGGGGCTTCCTTCCTACACGTTGCATCTCCCAACTACTATTGCCATTATTATACCCCTGGTCGGGACGGCCGGATTGATATACTTAAGCCTGACCCTTGTGGCTGCATTGCTCAGGACAGTAATCGTCCTAACCCTGGGCCGCTTAATCCTGTCATCACCAAAGAAAATGGGGAAACCAGGGCAGGAGCATCAAAACAAAGAAGAATCGGAACCACGAAAGGAGCGAGTAAAAAAACTCCTGGCCCGATACGTCCCCGGCCGCTTGAGTCGGATCGCCATGTATACAGTGCCCATCTACATTATGGTAGTTCTCCTTCAGCAATGGGAATTTTTTGAGTGGCTTCAGAACAAGAGCACATCAATCATTGCTACTGAGGCCCTGCCTGTGGAAGGCATATCCGTGGTAGTATTCAGTATAGTTGCGGAATTTACAGCCGGAGCTGCCGCAGCCGGGGCCATGCTGAGTGCAGGGGTGCTTACTGTGAAAGAAACCGTGCTGGCGCTTCTTTTCGGGAATATAATTGCAACCCCTGTAAGGGCACTGAGACACCAACTTCCGAGATATCTGGGCATCTTTCAGCCGAAAATGGGTATAATCATACTCATGATGGGTCAAACCCTGCGTATTATAAGCGTTGTGATAGTAGGTATTATATATTTTCTCATGTATTGATTTGAGAAGAGTAAATTATGAAAAAAACATTGTATTTTCTGTCTTTATCCCTATTTCTCCCGGCATTTTTAGCGTCTTTTGCCACCCCGGTCCGGTCTGAAGTAAACAAAAATAAGGATAATATCCTCATGGTTAGTATCGACGTGACACTGGATATGGAAAACAGCCGAATAAAGGGAAAGGCCTCAACAGAACTCCCCATGGAACAACCTGTACAGAGAAATTTTCCACCCTTGAACCCCAAGACCGGCGCAAAAAATAATCATGTGGCCCTTCAAACGGAAATTATGGGGATTGCCGCTAGTGATCTTTCTCCGGTGGACCGGATAATCAACGACGTATCTGAAAAGCGGGTGATCTATGTTGGAGAGCGTCACGACAGGTTTAGCCATCACATGGCCCAACTGAGGGTCATCCAGGGACTTGACAGACTGAATCGCAGCATTGCAGTAGGCATGGAGATGTTCCAGCGTCCGTTTCAGGATGTAGTTGACAGGTATCTGGACGGTCAGATAGACGAAAAGACCTTTCTGAAAGAGAGCGAATATCTTAAAAGATGGAGGTATGATTATCACCTCTACCGCCCGATCATAGAATACTGCAGGGAGCATGATATCCCGATCCTGGCGCTCAACCTTCCTGCGGAAATTTCAAAAAAGGTGGCAAGAAAGGGCCTTGAGTCCTTGTCAGACGAAGAGTTGGAGCAGGTGCCGGTGGAGCTTGACTGGTCAAATACAGTCTATAAGACACGTCTGAGGCAAATTTTTAAAGAACACCCTGAAGGCGAAATCAGGAATTTTGACGATTTTTATCAGGCCCAGGTCCTTTGGGACGAAACAATGGCGCAGAGCGTCCATGATTACCTGAACAATAATCCGGACCGTCAGATGGTGGTGCTTGCCGGAAACGGACACATTGCCTTTGGCGACGGTATCCCCTCACGGACTTGCAGGCGCGAAAAATACGATCAGGCTATAATAGCTAATGTGGCAGGTGATAACCTGGAACAGGACAGGGCAGATTTTTTCCTGTTCCCTCCTATGGTACAGCCGCCCTTTTCCGCCAAGCTGGGAGTGATTCTGAATGATGAGGACAATAGAGTGGTGCTGAAAAAAGTCATGCATAACAGTATTGCACAGAAATCCGGCCTGAAGTCAGGGGATTTGGTGTTGAGCTTTGACAAAGAGCCAGTTAAGGACATTTTCGATCTTAAGCTTGCCCTGCTTTTTAAGAAGGAAGGGGACACCGCCAGGATTGAGGTCAAAAGAATTAAAAGATTCGCGCGAGATAAGGTTCTTGAATTTACAGTAGGGCCTTTTAAACCTTTGGAAATGTCATTTCACCATTCGCGTAAATTCAAAAAATAAAAAATAATCTCACGCAAAGGCGCAAAGGCGCAAAGAAAATCAAGAAAAAATTTGCGCCTTTGCGTGAAACTTTTTTTGGGAAACTTAAGGAATATGGAAAAATGAGATCGGTAAAGGTAGCTATTAGCTCTAACGTCCTGGTCTGCTGTTTGAAGTTTATTGTCGCCATGACGGGAGGCAGTGCATCTATGTTCGCAGAGGCCATACACTCTCTGGCTGACACCGCCAACCAGGCTCTGCTGTGGATAGGTATTCACAGGAGTCATATAGGTCCATCCCGTGAATTTCCCTTTGGAAGAGGTCAGGAGCGGTTTGTCTGGGGGCTAATATCCGCATGCGGCGTTTTCTTTGTAGGTGCAGGAGTCACCATCTATCACGGCATTCAAGGGCTGCTGCATCCCTACGAGCCTGAGATCAATAAATGGACAGTCTTTGTCCTTGGGATATCCTTTCTGGCTGAAGGAGGTTCACTGCTGGTTGCCTGGCATGACAGGAAAAAAGGGGATACTGCAAACCTTGCAGTACTCATGGAGGACAGCGCAGCGGTCTTTGGAGTGATTCTGGTTGCTATTACCCTGTTTCTCACAAAATATACAGGTCAGGCCTACTGGGACTCAATCGGCTCAATAATCATAGGTATCATCCTGGCAGTCATTGCTATAGTCCTTATGAGGGAAAACCTGGAAAACCTTATTGAAAAGGCCTCGCCTGAAGAATTGCAAAATGAGGTAAGAAAGCAGCTATCCTCTTTTCCGCTCGTGGAAGATATCAAAGACATCCGGATGATCGTCCTGACACCGTACGAGCACCGGACCCGTGCTGAAGTCGAGTTTAACGGCTATCTCCTCATAGAAGAAATGGAGGACAGCCTGAGAGATGACTTTCGGGAGATTGAGACATTTGGGGACTTTCTGCAGTTCTGCGCGGCCTTTTCCAACAGAATCACCAGGACAGTAGGGGCAAAAATAGACGAGATGGAGGACACACTAAAGAAAAAAGTCCCTTATCTCAAAAATGTAGATATAAAACCTTCGTAAGATAGTAAAGATGAACGTCCAACATCGAACATCGAACGTCCAACATCGAATAAAAAACGAATATACAATACTGAACATTCAACGGCTATTTCTGTTTCCTCTAAAATATCATTTAGGAACGGGAGATAAATAAGTTGAACAAAAATTAACAGGATTTTTTGTTGTATTCAAGGCGCGAGGAGCGAGCATAACGGGTTATGTGATCGACGAGCAACGAAGAAGACGGCAAAAAAGACGT
>JAYEMY010000359.1:0-1649 GCA_034718455.1 Thermodesulfobacteriota bacterium | reverse complement strand
TACATGTAATTGTTCTTTAATAATCTGCGTAATCTGCGTAATCTGCGGATGGGATTGTTGATTGTTGATTTGGGGGTGCGAAGATGGCGGATGAAATTACCCAAGATGACCAAGTCTTGCGAATTGCCCTGGGTTACCAGCTAAGACGCTGCCCATCAGTGCTTTCTATCGGAGTGAGGACTAATCTGGCAGATTATTCATCAGAGGAGCGGGCCCTGATCCGGAATGCCTCCAAGATCTATTTCCCGACCATATTTTTTGCAGATGCCCTGGATGCAATGGGGAAAAAGACCTTTCCCAGTGTACAATGCTATCGACATCTGGGTAATAAGATAAAGCAAACGCTTCTGTTTAATCTCCTGGACGTCCCCACACCGGAGACCCGCCTGTTTTACGGCATAAGGCAAAAGATGAAAATCCTCGACTATTTTAGCTTTCCTTGTGTAGGGAAGATGCCTATTGGGTCCTCAAAGGGAGAGGGAGTTTTTCTGATTAAGAACGATAATGATCTCAAGGCATATCTCAGTAAGACCAGGATAGCCTATATTCAACAATACATACCCATGGAAAGAGACCTTCGGGTGGTAATTCTGGGTAAACGCATTGTCCATGCCTACTGGAAGGAATCAGCTCCGGGGGAATTCCGCACCAATGTGGCCAGGGGAGGGAGGATTACATCTGATCCTGTCCCTGAAAAAATCCTGGACCTGGCACTGGATGTCGCCATCCGGTGCAGTTTTGATTTTGTAGGGCTTGACATGTGTGAACATCAGGGGAAAATCCTTATCCTCGAGGCGAATATGAATTTCGGTACCCAGGGGTTCAAGGAGGCAGGCATAAACTACAGGGAGTTACTTTGCAATATGGTAACATCCGGTGCCCTGTAAACGCTTACCAGAGCGGTGGATTGTGTTTACAGGGCACCGCATCTACAACTTTAGGCGCTTCGAGAAAACTCAGCAATAGCTTTCAGCCGTTCCCTTAGCGCCTGCGTGGCTTCATCTGTTCCTTCAAGTTGATTGTTTTGTCCTTTTTCTTCGATTTCTTTTGCAATCCGGGAAAACTCCATTAACCCAAGGTTGCCGGAAGCGCCTTTCAGTGAATGAGCAGCCTTGGCCACTTCTTCTGCATTTTCGTCATCAATGCCGGACTGGAGTTTATCCAGGTCGGTTTCCCCGACCTCAACAAAAAGATCAATCAATTCAAGATATTCATCTTCTTCCAATCCAAGATTCTCTGCTGATTCCTTAAAATTCATAAAAACCTCCCTTAAAAAACCCACTTCTCAAGGACTTCAAAGACAAGCTCCCTTTTGATAGGCTTTGTGATGTAGTCATCCATACCTGCCTCAATACATTTTTCTCTGTCACCCTTCATTGCATGGGCAGTCATTGCAACGATCGGAATACGTTCAGATCGAGCTGAAAGCTGAAAGTTCGTCGGAAGAAGCTCCATCTTTTGCCTTGAGCTTTGAGCTTTGAGCTGTTCTTCATGTTTTCGAATTTCCCGCGTCGCGGCAAGGCCGTCCATCTCCGGCATCTGGATATCCATAAAAATCAGGTCAAAATCTTCTGGAGATGCGGTGTATTTTTCAACAGTCTCCTTGCCGTTATTGGCCACTTCCACCTGGTACCCGGCCTTGGTCAGCA
>JAYEMY010000358.1:0-7197 GCA_034718455.1 Thermodesulfobacteriota bacterium | reverse complement strand
GTGACGCTAATGTAGGTGAAGTGGTCAATGGCCTTTTCAGTCTCAATTTCCAGGATGACCAGTTCTGGAAAGGTGCTCTAGTAGGGGCTGTGGCCGCGTTGTTGCTGACGAGCGAGACGGTTCAGTCGGGTCTTACCAAGACCGTAGGTTCAGTATTTGCCACTGCCCGGAGCGGAGCCGAAAAGGTGAGCAAGACATACAAAGAAGCAACTGAAGAAGTCATAAAGGAAACAAAAGTAAAAAAGTAACCGTGAACAGTGAACCTCTATGAAATAAAATAAATACAAGGAGAATCAAATGACAACTCACCCAACACATATCAATAAAAACCTTTCAGCGCCGACAGCGCCTTCTTACCCGGTTTACCAAACACCTGTATATCCGGTTCACCAGGCAGCTTCTTGCTACCCGGTGCAGCAACCAACGTATCATCTGGCCCGCACTACTACGCCTGCTCTTTATCCCACTGCCGTGCTGGCAACCGGAGTGATCGGGGCCGTGGCAGGAAGTAGCGCGGCCATGGCAGTAAATCTCCATAGGGTACAAGATAACCAGATGACCATGCTTCAGGCAGGTATAGACAGCCTTGCCAAGGGGGCAGGGGCAGGTGTTGCGACTGCTGCCGGTGTTGCTGTAGCCAAAGCCGTCGGTGGCGGGAGTCTGGCTACCTTGCTTGTCATGTTGGGAACAGCCACGGGAGTCAACTACATGCTCAACGCCGTAGGAAAAACCGCAGCAGCCAAAGAAACAAAGGCAAAGAAGTAGAAATAAGGAGATAATTTCATGGAACAGATGAATCAATATATACAAGACCCATCCCTCGGAGGAATGCCGACCTGCAATCCATACATGGTCCAACCCGGTGTTGCCGGACCTGTTTTTCCCGGTCCTACACCGTCTCCATGGCCTCCGTCACCCTTGATGCCGGGGCCGACAATGCAGCCTCAGGGGGCTCCTATAGCACAGGAAGCAGCACCTGATGGAGGACACACCTGCAGTTGCAAAGGTAGTTCTCACAGCAATCCGGGAGATCCTTTAGCAAACCGGGGTGTTGCACCCGCTGCCATGCCCGGTGATTATCTTTATGAAGCCTACCAGTTCGGCCCTACAAACTATCCTCCGGCTGTAGTGAATCCCCAGTTGGCCAATCCCGCTGATGCCCAGTGGCTAGGCATGAATTTCCGGGACGACCAGTTCTGGAAGGGTGTGCTTCTGGGCGCTGTTGCGGCGTTACTTGTTACCAACGATACTGTGCAAAAGGCCGTGATGAAAGGTACTGCCTCGGTATGGACTGCGGCACAGAGCGGGGTGGAAGAGGTAAAGGAGAAGTTCGAGGACGTAAAGGCAGAGATACAGCAGAAGACAGCCAAGAAGAAATAAACATCCCGAGCAAATCGTAGAGGAGGTCTGTCGTCATAGCAGCCTCCTCTGTGTTAAGTTGAGCGATTAGCTGTTAGCCCTTAGCGTTTAGCTTTGAAAAATTAGGGCATTACGTTAACTAGAAATAACGCCCACTTGTAATCATTAAACTAATAGCTAAAGGCTAATCGCTTATTTTAGGTAACAGCTTATTTTAGGTAAAATTGGGTTAAAAGATATGATTGATACAAAGACGGCAAGGACTTGGTCCAAGGCAGGAATGGTGATTTCACTGGGCGGTCTGGTCTGGACCGGAATGGGGCCAAGATGTGTCAATCGCCAGTGGCATACCTGGGCCGGGATTGCGCTTGTGGGCTTTTCAGTCTGGCACTACAATGTCTATAATCCTCCGCTCCGGAAAACTCTGGAAAACCGTTAGAGCTTGTTCTAAAATTGTGTTCTGATGTTGGGTGCCGCAATCGTGGGCTGTATCAGCAGCCTCTAAACATTTCTCAACGTCATTTGTTTGGCCACGCCTGCGAGTGTCTTGCACCTTCTCGCCACAAACAAAACTTCCTTACTCTCTTCTAGTCATGACATGCACTACGTAGATCTTGACTTTTTTTTCTTTCAAAGTTAATTACCACCAAACTGAAAAAATCATGGCTTATGGCTGCACTAGGGTGACCTTTGTGCTTTTGCGCATTTTTTTCCTCCTGTGTTGCAAAATAACATGGCCTATACCAATCATGTGGAGTCCTATCCGAAAATCTCAAGGGTGATTACGCTGCAAAAAGTCGGAGTCGATCTAAAGCTATAACATAAACATATTCGTAATATATAAGTTTCGTATATGTAACTTATATAGCTATTTCAGGGTGGCGGCTCAAAACAGACTTTTTTCAGCGTAATCAAGGGTGAAACTTGAATAATACGAAATTAAAAGAATCTGTACAAAAGGCAGGCAAGGCGTTATGGAATAGTTTTCCTTATTTAATAGGCGTAATTCTATTAATTAGTTTGCTAAGCGTTAGTATATCTGAATCTTCATTTTTTCTCTTGTTTAAAGGGAATTTAATTTTAGATCCTTTAATAGGTGATATTTTAGGAAGCATTTTAGCTGGAAATCCAATAACAAGTTATATCATTGGAGGAGAACTGTTAAATGAAGGAATAAGTTTGGTTGCGGTAACAGCATTTCTTGCTTCCTGGGGAACTGTTGGAATTATACAATTACCTGCAGAGTCAATATTATTAGGCAAGAAATTTGCTATTAGCAGAAATTTTACTGCATTTATTTTTTCAATTATTGTCGCAATACTTACAGTAACAGGGGTGAACTATTTTGGCAATTAAAATGGCTTGTGCCGGTTGGTATTTCTCAATCACAGTATGTGTCATTTATCTAATAACTGCGATTTTTAATTTATCAAAAGTATTTTTTGCTTTAGATCAATTTAAAATAATAATACTAAAAATTCTCCCCGTGCTTTTATTAATATTTATTTTAATGGTTGTGACGAATTATTTTATTAATCCAAGAACTCTTACTAAATATATGGGCAAAAATTCAGGTATTAAAGGTTGGATTATCGCAATAATTACAGGAATAATTTCAACAGGACCAATCTATATGTGGTATCCTTTACTTAATGATTTACAAAAACAAGGGATGAGAACAGGACTAATTGCGACTTTTTTGTATAATAGAGCAGTAAAAATTCCTTTATTACCCATGCTTATTATATATTTTGGATTAACTTATTCAATAGTTTTATTAACAAGTATTATTTTTGTTTCAGTAGCTCAAGGAATAGTTACTGAAAAAATAATGGAGATTATAGAATGAAAATTGCGGTTGCGTCTGAAAAAAATGATATCAAAGCGGAAGTATATCCTACAGCAGGAAGAGCGCCATATTATTTGATATTTGAAGACAAAAAATTAATCAAAAGTATAAAAAATCCTTTTGCAATTGGTGGAGGGGGTGCGGGTTATGGAGTTATTCAAATGTTATCAAATGAAAATGTTGACTTAGTGATCAGTGGTAATTTTGGACCAAATATGATCACTGTATTCAAAGAAAAAGAAATGAAATATAAAATAATTCAAAAAATGATAGTTGAAGAAGCATTGGAGGTTGAAAAAGATCTGTGAGCCGATTTGAAGCATCTCACGCAAAGGCGCAAAAAAAGAAACGACCATAGGGTCAAGTCTGCTCTTGACTCTTGCGGGATAAAATATTACACATTGTCGCATGGCACGTCCACTCAGAATATGGAAAAGTATAGTTCTATAAGCAGCGTCATTGAAAGAATGAAAAATCAGATGTTGGCGGATCGAAATCTTAAGAAACATGTGGACAGAGTAGCCGATATGGCGAGCAAAAGCCAAGAGTAGACTTGCCCCCTTTTCTGACTATATGGATGATTTTTCTCTTCTGTCTTATCGGATGTACGTCAAACGAAACTCCCCAAATTGAAACAAAGAATAACACAATAAAGTCCGAGGACAGCAGGCCGGTAGTCTGCCGGCTCAAGTGGCTTTATAACACAAGTGTGGCAGGAGAAATCTGGGCTCAGGAATCAGGTATATTCAAAGCCCACGGCCTCACGGTGAAACTCCGCGAAGGCGGTCCGGAGCAGGACGCCATAAAGGACCTCGAACTTGAAAGGGCCCATTTTGGCGTGGCCTCGGCAGATCAGGTGATCCGGGCCGCTGCCAAAGGGGCCGAAGTGGTGGTACTCGCCCAGATATTCCAGGTCAATCCACTTCAGTGGATCTATGCCAAGGACAAGCGGGCCATAGTAAAACCTCAGGACCTGAAAGGTCTTTGTATCGGCGTCACATACGGCGGTAACGACGAGTCCATATTGTCGGCCCTTTTGAGAATGTACCAAATTGATCCAGATGATCTGAAGCTCTATGCTGTTCATTACGACTTCAACCCCTTCTGGAAAGGCGATGTTGAGCTTTGGCCGGTATATCGTAATACTCAGGGAATAATCCTCCAGGAAAAAATAGCGAAAACCGGAAAACATGCCGGCTTTTTCAACCCCAGCACCTTTGGAGTCCGATTCGTGGCTAATTCCCTCATAACCTCAAAAAAAGTCTACAGCAAGCAACCACAATTGGTCCGAGTTTTTACAGAAGCCGTTCTGGAGGGCTGGAGTGATGCAATGAACTCAGAGTTGGAGCTCAAGGTGGCTGAAGCGATTCACAGGCTTGATCCGGAAACCCCTGTCTCTGTTATACGGCAGCAACTTGCCGAGACCAGGGCACTTGTGGTTCCTGAAAGCCCCAAGGCCATCGGGACGATTGACACCAATGCCTGGAAACAGACCGCGGATATACTTATGACACAGGGGCTGATCTCCCAGGAGATAGATATCACCTCTCTGCTGAAAGGACCTCCTCCTTGAGCATACAGCAGGCTATGCGGCTGATGGGCCTGTTGTCCGAGTCGTAGGAGATATTCCCAGGGTGGAGTATTTTGTTTAGCACACAGCCTTCGGGAATCTGAAGTGAGAAAAGGTCGCACTCTCTTATGGGCGGACGCTCCTTGAGCACACCGTCCACAATCTCCATAGAGTGTATCGGATAGTCTTCACATAGAGGACATGTGTAAACCCTGCCGTTAGGGAACACAAAATAATTATCAGCAACAAGGCCTGCACAGGCAAAAGGCTCATCAGGCTTTAAGAACACCTTGGGATATGTTACATGCACACCCTTTTCAGCGGTCTTGCCTGCAACATCCGGGACAACTGCTTCCCATTCTTCCCGGCTGAGCTGAAGGGATGCCTCGCCTTTCCTGGCGGATTTGCCCCTGATACCTATGACCTGTATAAAAAAGCGCTTCACTCCCAAGTCTGTCAGGAGCGGCGGCATATTAACAAGGTCGTGGATATTCATACGGCTTGCCGTAAAGATGACGCTCACTCCGAACCCCTTGTCTAATGCCCGTCTAATGCCGGAAATGCATATATCAAAGACCCCTTCGCCCCTGATAAAATCGTTGACTTCGGGACAAGAGCCGTCAAGGCTGAAACTGACATAATCCAGATCCTCAGGAGAAACCCTGTCAAGGATATCATTGAAGAGATAACCGTTGGTATCCACTGTTATAGAGGCATAGCCCAAACGTCTTGCTTCTTTAATGCCATGAGGCAACGCAGGACTGAGAGTAGGCTCTCCGCCAAGGAATATAACATTTGTATTATTTGGTGATTTAAAAATTTGGTGATTTGGTGATTTGGTGATTTGGTGATTGTCTGCAAAGATAGCCAGCCATTTGGACAGAGTGCTTTCATCCAGGATCTGTGTGCCATGCTGTTTCGGATTGATATAGCAATGGCGACAACTGAGATTACATTGAGTGAGTATGTGAAAAAAGAAATTCCGTGTATTGGGCTGAAATTGGACTGTTCTGCGTTTTATCTTCATAGATTTTCAAGTGTATACTTATACAAAGGGCTGTCCTTCCAGTAGGATTGGGCCGGATCAGAAAAAAACCTCTTAAAAAGGGCCAAGCTTTCTTTTCTCTTAATTCCTCCAAGTATCTCGATGTGGCTCTTGGCATAGAGATTATCATTAAAGAGACCACCAACCGGCCCGGCCGCGCTGGTCATGGGTCTTGAAAAATCCAGGCCTGTTGCCCCGCCCATAACATCTTCATAGGCATAAACTATCCTCTTGACGCCGTTTAGGATAAGGGCACCAAGACACATAAGGCATGGCTCAAGATTGCAGTATGCAGTGATGTCTGTATCATCCCCGTGCCCCATTGGACGTCCTTTTTCAATCCAGTCTCTCAAAGTACATACCTCGGCATGATCAAGCTCGTTTACATCCTCAGGCATGGTATGTGATCTGGCTCCCGACCCCACGATCAAATCTCCGGACACCAGGACGCACCCTACTGGGAAATTACCCCTTGACAAGGCACTTGCAGCCAGATCCAATGCCTTAGACATCCATTTTTCGTGATTCAAAGTCCTTTGTTCCTCAACCACTTTTTGATACTCTCTTCAAGGGCAAAGCCGGCGTCTGTTTCCAATACTATTTTCCCTTGCAGCAACCTTAGCCCATTTTTCTCAAGCTTACTATCAAGCCGCTTACAGATATAATTCACACAGATAACGTGCCGGGCAGGAATCATGCAGCCCCGCTCCCCAAGAAACCAGCAGTCCGTCTCATCTCGGGGTGATAAAGGAAGGCTGCAACCCATCAGGAGATTAATTAGAAGCAGAATCACGTCAAAACGGTCCTCTATGCCTCTTCCGCAACAGCTCCCTCCGTCATTGACAGCGCAATCAGTACACTCGGCAACAAGTCCTATCCTCTTCATCTGCACCCATGACTGCTGAATTGCCTTCCGGTAAGTCTCAACCAAAGACTGAATTGCCTTGTCGGATAACAATTCCCTGCCATAGGCATGAAAAAGCCTCTCTGCACACCGGATCTTTTTAAGGATCGGATAGCCGGTACCTATAAGCAGCCTCACAGGATATTTGTCAATCATCTGTGCTTTTCCGCTGTCCATTGAACAATTGCTAACCGTTCACGGGATTACACGCCCGTTTTACCGCAATCCACCGAACTGTAAGCGTTTACAGGGTGCTGCAGATGCGAGGCGTACGGGTTACGCAGACGTACTTCCTGTACTTCAAGTGCCCGACAACAAAGCAGGTGCAGTGCCCTGTGAACGCTTACGAACAACTTAATCACCATACGACCAATTGAGCAAGGACTTCCCGGCCTATCTGGATATTTCATATAAGATACAGGTAGCAAGCATTGTATGGGGCCGGATTACGTTTGATGGAATGTCTCCGT
>JAYEMY010000357.1:3011-7250 GCA_034718455.1 Thermodesulfobacteriota bacterium | reverse complement strand
TTAAGTGTTTGATTTTACAGGGAATTTTTTATTTTTACTAAATTCTTCGGCGTAATTCAACATAGATGTCACGCAACATATTGATATTATTAATAATCATTCTTGTAGGTGGTAAACATGGGATATATGGTCGATCCTTTGTTTTTTATTTGGTATAAGGCAAGAAGCCTTCTGTGGTTTTATTTCCAGCATTCCTCCAATTTGCTCTGCCCTGGCCTTTGCTAGATTGAGGGTCAGGATAAGGAAAAGATGGTCAGATGTCTTCTGTGTGTATTCGTTTGATTCCGACGAATATCTGCTGATATCTTGATCCCAGTCGGATGGGAAAGCATTTCCTGTATGCTCAAATTCTAAAGACCATGCAGCATCATCTTTTTTGCCCAATGTTATTTTTAGATCACGTTCTTTGGTTTCTTGCATTTGTTTTATGCAAGCATCTAACAAGCCGTCAATCAAATCACGAAGGTATGCTTCATTAATTACAATCAAACTCGGGATAGTGGGCAAAACCAACTGTTTTTCCACCTGATGCTTGAAAAAAAGGTCTGCATTCCAGAAATCCAGTTCTTCTTCAAGTACATGGTTCAGAATTAAAGGCCTCCGCATGTCTTTCCCCTCTTGGGTTCTATTGGTAATTACGTTAACCATATTTTCCATACGAGCCAGCGCCTCTTCCATCTGCGAGAGTCGTTCTGTTCTCTTCTGTAAATTGTCCGCAAGCTCCTTCAACTGATTGGCGGCAGTATCCGGCAGGCTGAGGGCAAGGGTAGATTCAGTGGTCCTCAGATCTTTTACAATATCCATTTTTAACATTTCAATATGCATGGAGAGGATCTGTATAGGACCGTTTAAGTTATGAACAATGCCCTTTGCAAGATGTCCGATTTTGCTGTTTTGGAAGCAGCTATATAAAAAATGTTCTAAAAAATGAATATTTTCCATTCACAATCCCTCAATCCTTCAATTACTCAATTATCAGTATTATAATTCACTTCTGCTTGTGGGACTTGTTCAATATGATTATTGTCATTGAGTCCATACTATTATTTTATCGGTAAGAAGGAATAAAGACTTGAGTATTCTTAAACCTGATTCACTTTTAACCTTGCCCGAGGCTGAGGCCGAGGCGGTTATGAATGAGCTGTCTCTTGCTGAACAGGCATCTGTGGTCTTAATGACTCCATGGGAGAGGCGTCAGGAAATAATACTTCTTTCTCAGGATAGCAGGGCCCTTGTGCAAGGATTGCCGGTTCAGGAATTATTTTGGACAGTCAAGGCAATCGGGCCTCATGATGCTGTTCATATTTTGAATTTAGCAAATGCGGAACAGTTACAGTTCGTGTTCGATCTGGATTGGTGGCATAAGGCTGAACTCAGGCCTGAGAAAATAGCAACATGGATATTACTTCTCTTTGAAATCGGCGAAGAGGCTATGGCGTCCTGGTTGCGTTGGCTGATGAAAAAAGATGAGACACTTCTTCCTGCCATTTTGAGGCCCTTTATCCGGATCTACAAGAGGCCTGATGACATGGATATACAGGAAGCCAAGGACAAACTTCCTCAGTTTACTTTAGATAATGTGTATTTCGTGTTTTTCAAGAAGGAGACGCTGCAGCCAATCTGTGGACGTTTTCTCATGAAGATGCTGGATGTGTCGCCTGGTCTCTACAGAGATATATTGGAGACCATTCTTGGAGAAACCGAGGCGAAAAACGTGGAAAAATCCCTTCGTCTTCGGCGTTTCCGAATAGAAGATTGGGGCCTTCCAGACTATTATGACGCCCTTGATATTTATGCTCCTCTGCCTGGTGATTATATTAGAAAAGTTGAAATTGCTTACTTTGAAGGAAAAAAAGAGTCTGATATTTTATTGCCGGCCTTTGTGCCTACTCTATATATGGGAGATTATCCTGTCATTCGAACTGCCATAGAAGAACTATCAGGCACAAGAGCTATGGAACGAGTTGTCCGGGAATGGGCAGGTGCTGCAAACAAGGTCCTTATGGTGGATGAAATTGACCTCGATGACCCTGATGCATTATACAATTCACTTTTGAAGGTGGCGGCCTTTCTTGATCTGGGTTTGGAAGTTGCGGCAAAGACAGAACATAGGTCCCCAAAGGACATCCTGAAATCCGGTGTAATAGAAGACATACTAAGACTTGCAAATACCATGATTAGAAAATTGGCTGCAAAAGCCCGCAGCCTGGTGGACTCCGGCCGGATATCCAAAGATTTTTCACATTTGCCTGAAGCATGGGCAGACGTCTTAAAAGGATTATTATTTAAGAGTCCCCTGTTATGGGACCCGGCCCTCAGCAAGTACCGCCCGTTTTGTGACACGGCAGAACTTGCCGCAACGGAAGGGCTTATAACCATCGTAGATGAATGGACACGCCTTATGGCTTGCATCATACCTCGACATGGAAATTGGGCTGTGGAGATTCTCTGGAGCTCAACCAACTTAGGCCATCCGAATGAGCTTATTTTTCCTCAAGCCCTTTTGACCGCCCTTGCCCAAAAGACATTAGGTGGAGAGTTGAAATTTTATCCTGTACCCGCGGGGAAACTCAAATACTTGAGAAGCACGTGGTTCCCGGATTCTTCATTCAGTGAAGAAAAGAATTCTTCAGGGCCTGGAGCACTATTAGAGACAGTCAAATATTGCGTAGAGGCATTGCAACCTGTTGCTGAGCAGTCAGGCCTTGCGCACGAAAGGCTTAATTCAATTGTGAAGGAGTCTTTAATGACACTTTACGAAGAATGGATGGATTTACCGGCGGATATGCCGATTGACGGTCGTTTTGTCTCTTCCCTTATTATTGATCTGGAGGGTGAAAGGTACTAAATTTGAGGATATTGAGGCATGGCAGTTGGTCTGAAGGGCATGTAACGGTCTTATACGAGGACAATCACCTCCTGGCACTTTCAAAACCCGCATGTGTTCCAACAGTCCCTGATTCCAGTAAAGATATGTCACTGCTGGACTGGGGGAAGATGTATCTGAAAAAGACCAGGAGCAAGCCTGGCAATGTCTTTCTCGGAACAGTCCATAGACTTGATCGTCCTGTCTCAGGGGTAGTCTGCTTTGCCGTCACATCAAAGGCCGCTTCCCGGCTTTCCGACCAGCTCCGGGCACATAGGATGTCCAAGACTTACCTGGCCCTGACTGAAAAAAAGCCTCCATCCGAGCACGGGGTGCTTGAACATATAATCAAAAAAAACCATGCAAAAAATATCGTAAGGGTAATATCTCCCGGCACTACAGAGACCGGTGGAAAATTTGCCAAGACTTCCTGGATATTGCTTAAGGCCAAGGAGGGTATCTATTTACTTGAACTCAAACCGGAAACCGGACGTCCGCATCAACTGAGGGTACAGTGTGCTGCTATGGGATGTCCCCTGATGGGTGACATCAAATATGGTGCCAAAGCCCCATTGCCTGACGCCTCTATTGGTCTTCATGCCTATAAATTAGAGTTATTACATCCTGTTCGAAAAGAAGGGCTTAGCTTCTCAACTCCTCCATCGGATTCAGGGCCATGGAGACCTTTTGTGGGTGAACCTTTGAACGATTACGATATTCATAAGGAGCTGCCGTGGCTGCTTTAAAATTAGAACCTCTCTTTACCTCCAGTATATTCTGCAAAACTTTTTCAACATCGAATGTGACGGTGGAAGTTGCCGGAAACCTCATTCGGGTGATATGGAATGAGGAACTTTCAAAACAGGTGAATACAGCCGAAGAAGACCTGTTCATAGAGGTCAGAAAGAAGACCAAAGAATTACCAATTCTGGAAAAGAAGGTCTCACATCTCCTCTCCACTGAGTTTCATCTTGACGATGACGGCCCTATCCATCTCAGGCTTATTAAGAAAAAACACTATCAACTGCACCTTTCCACATCTTTTCATTATACGCCTAAGGTAGTCCTTGTTTCGGAAAACGAGAGGCGTCATCACCTGAAATGGATAGATATTGACTGGGAGCACGTACAGCGAGAGGTCGAGATATCGTCAGGGCTTGACTGGGAAAAGGATATAGATATTTTTCTCCACGTAATCAGATGGCCTGAACCGTCTACAGGCTTTAAAGAACAGGAGTGGCTTCATACAGGCCTCTCCAATCACGCCACAGTCCTTGGGGCTTTAAAAGAGGTATCTCTGATAATAGCACCTAAAACGGACACAGAAAAAACCCCTCCGCCCAATCACCCAATCACCCAATCACCCAATCACC
>JAYEMY010000357.1:0-2911 GCA_034718455.1 Thermodesulfobacteriota bacterium | reverse complement strand
ACAGGCCTCTCCAATCACGCCACAGTCCTTGGGGCTTTAAAAGAGGTATCTCTGATAATAGCACCTAAAACGGACACAGAAAAAACCCCTCCGCCCAATCACCCAATCACCCAATCACCCAATCACCAAATCCTAAAGACCTTGTTCAGGCTAGTTTTCAAACTACCGGAGGTCGTCAGGGAATTGGCTTTTCTGGATTTTAAGATAGGTCCTTCCTTTCCCTTCATGGAACTAAAACGGGAGATATGGGAAGGAGACACTGTACAGCTCAGGGCGTGGTGGAACATACCAGATGAATGCTGGAAGAAAGTAGAGAAAGATTTATTGGCTCCTAAAGGGCTGGACTTGAAGGACATAGATATCTGCATACAGCTCAACCAACTCGAACCTCATCCTGTATTCCAAAGCACAAACTGGCTGTTCACAGACATCCAGGATGGAAGCGCCTATCAGGCTGCCCTGATCATAAGACCAAAAAAAGAAGGCAAGAAGGATCTGAGTCCTGCTGTTATTACCTCCAATATAGTCGGCGTTTCTGCAAAGTCTGATCAAATCGTTTTATTGCCCATTGATGAAGGACGAATTTTTACTTACTGGCACCTTGACAAGGAAAGGCTGGCAAAACGTCTTGATGCCCTTTCAGTGGACGATCCCGGAAAAGTGCGCACGTACATTAGGGTATTTCATGATTGGGCAGGCGGCCTGCATCATCACATGGACGTGGAGGTATATCTGGGTTTTTCGGATAACTGGTACCTTCCAACAGCACAGGACAGAGTTTACAGAGTACAGCTTGTTGCCATCTCAGGTCAAGGGAAGATTGAGTCCCTCACAGATGTATCAAACTCGGTACAGACAATCAGGGTATCCCCGGGAAATAATCCGGTATCATACAAAGAAGTTGACTTCAGAATTGAACATCCCACCCAACGTGAACTTAAGTCTGTCCTTGGGTCAGCTAAGCATTCAATAGGACTTGAGCTTCTCCATTTGCACGCGCATCTGCCATACTTCCGGCGGAGAGTAGTATACGGTATATCAGGTATATGGCAGCCCATGGGCTTTCCTGAAGAGTGGTTCCACGAGGCGATTCGAGAGACATACGTTCCTCTTATTTTGACCTTTGAACGTCTGAAGTCAGAGGGGGTGGATTTCCGCATTTCAATGGATATCTCACCGACCCTTACCAATATGATGAGATGCCCCCTACTCCAGGAAGAATTCCTAAAATACATGGAGGCCCACATAAGTCTTGCCAGGGCGGAAGTGGACCGGACAGGGCGAGAGGCCCAGCGTTATCATGAGACTGCCTGGATGCATCTCAACCGTTTTCTGGAAGTAAGAGACTGTTTTATGAGATACAACGGGGATATTACAAAGGCATTAAAAAAATTGCAGGACGAGGGCCACATCGAGATCTCCACCTGTGGAGCTACCCATGCCTTTCTACCCTTTTTTACAGCATTTCCTGAATCTGTCAGGGGACAGATACAGACCGCGGTCCTTGATTACAGAGATGTTTTCGGCAGGGATCCAATGGGCATATGGTTGCCTGAATGTGCTTATGTGCCGGGTATAGAAAATTTTCTGGAAGAGGCCGGCCTTCACTACTTTTTTACTGAAACCCATGCAGTCTTGCATGCAGACTCCCCTACTGCTTTTGGCACCCACGCACCGGTATATCTCAAAGGGAGCAATGTCGCCGCCTTTGCCAGAGATCCTGAGACAGGAAGACAGGTCTGGAGCGGTGATGAAGGTTATCCCGGTGATCCTGACTATCTGGAGTTTCATATCAAAGGCGGCCCCTTGAAGTACAATCGAATTACCAGCCGAAAAAGCGACTACAAAGAGCCCTATGTCAGGGCATGGGCACGTAAAAAGACAGCCAAGCACGCCCAGCACTTCATGGAGTCAAGGAATTTCCGCTTCCAGTATATAAAGAACTGGTTCTGGAAAAAACCTTTGGTAGTAGCCATGTACGACGCAGAGCTATTTGGCCATCACTGGTACGAGGGTACTGACTTTCTCTATTATTTGCTAAAAAAACTCTACTACAATCAGAATGAGACGGAGCTGATCACCCCCAGCGCTTATCTGGCCCGTTATCCCAGAAATCAGGAGGTATTCATTACTCCCTCATCCTGGGGCGACAAGGGGACTTTTGACAGGTGGATATACGGCTCTGTATCATGGATGTACAAACACTCCCACGAGGCTATCAGAGAACTAAGAGCCATGGCCTCTGATCTCAAAGCCAACAGACAAGATGACCAACTTGCAAAACGGATAGTCAGCCAGGCGGCAAGAGAAGTGCTCCAGTCCATGAACAGCGATATTCCTTTTGTAATCTCTAACGGTCATTTTGTAGATCGTATGAAGGAATTCTTTTTTGAAGATCTGGAACGATTCTGGATACTGGCAAACCTTTACAGGAATGGTGGTGACAGGCCTGAACTTACCGCATGCAGGTTACAAAGGCTTGAAATGGAAAACCCCATCTTTCCGAAAATTGATCCCTGTGCCTTTGCTCTGCAGCTCTTTTCTAAGGGTAATATAGCTCAAAAAATATGACTTGTGCGATTAGCTATTAGCCGTTAGGTTTTAGCTTAACAGCCCGTAATCAAATACCCAATCCCCCTCCGAATTGCCTGGTTGGCCATTCTTTATAATTCATCATCAGGCAATGGCTTGCGGGCTGGAACCTTATCTAATATCTTTTTGAATTGATTCCTGTCTGCTCTCCTGGCTCTCTGGCTCAGGTAATCTTCTGTCATAAGCGCTGAAATTTTTCCACCTGTGCGGTTACACGTCAGATTGTGCAACATACGAAAAAGAAAAGAATTATCACGAAAGCACGAAAGGACGAAAGCACGAAAGGGATAAAACATATTGGACGAGTTGAATTTCAAGG
>JAYEMY010000356.1:0-1675 GCA_034718455.1 Thermodesulfobacteriota bacterium | reverse complement strand
ATGTGTGATTACCCCTGAGCGTGTGGGCATGTGCGGTGCGTATAACTGGCTGGATGGTAAGGCCTCCTTTGAAATCAATCCCACAGGTCCGAATCAGCCCATACCCAAGGGAGACCTCATCGATGCCAACCTCGGTCAGTGGATAGGCATAAATGATTTTGTTAATAAGGCGTCCAGGGGTAAAGTTGAGCGTGTCAGTGCCTATAGCCTTATGATAGATCCAATGACCGCCTGCGGTTGCTTTGAATGTATCGCCACTATGCTTCCAATATGTAACGGGATAATGATTGTAAACAGGGATTACATGGGAATGACTCCGGCAGGAATGAAGTTTACCACTCTTGCTGGAATGGTTGGTGGAGGACAGGTTACTCCCGGCTTTCTCGGTGTTTCCAAACATTATATCTGTAGCCGGCAGTTTATGAAGGCTGAAGGCGGACTCAAGCGTGTAGTATGGATGCCCAAAATACTGAAGGAGGAGATCAGAGATCGCCTCCAGGAAAGGGCTGAAGAAGAAAATGTCTCTGATCTGGTTGATATGATAGCGGATGATGAAGTGGGTATCACAGAAGACGAAGTGCTCCGTTATATTAAGGAAAAGGAACACCCTGCGCTGAGCATGGAAAAAGTGATGTAAGGGTAACCGTTCACATTCCCTGGCAGCCGACAGGCTTTTGCAGGGTTTCAACCGCGGACAAGGTTGCACCAAAAGGCGTATTCTCAATGGATTGTGCTTTGAAACCCGAAAAAGGCTGTTGGCTGTCAGGGGGGGGAAGTGAATGATATTGTGTTTGGAGCGAACAATTCCTAAGGAGAAGGATAACTGATGGCACTCACTGGGATAGGAATCCTGAAGATGCTTCCCAAGACGAACTGCGGGGAGTGTGATGTACCCACCTGCCTGGCCTTTGCCATGAAGGTGGCAGCCGGTCAGGTAGATATTGGCGTATGCCCGTATGTCTCTGATGAGGTAAAAGAAAAGGTGGGAGAGGCATCTGCCCCGCCCATCCGGCCTATCACCCTTGGCAGTGGTGATAATATCTTTGAGATTGGAGGAGAGACCTGTCTGTACCGGCATGAAAAAAGGTTTGAACACCCAACAGGCATTGCAGTCCTGGTCAGGACCGATATGGACGAGGACAATATCGCAGGGCGTTTACAACGTTTCAATAATCTGCGCTATGATCGTGTAGGATTGGAGCTCAAGGCCGACCTGATAGCTATAAGTGACTCCACCGGGGATGAAGGGACGTTTATTTCTCTGGTGGAACGTGTCCGAAGCGAGTGCACTGATGCCGCTCTTATCCTTATGAGCGATCAGGCAGGCTGCCTTGCAGCAGGCGCCAAGGTCTGCGGAGACCACAAACCACTTCTTTACTGTGCCACAAAGGAAAATTCAGAGATTATTGCAGAAACAGCCAGGGAAGCTGGTTGCCCCTTGGCAGTGAAGGGCGAGACCCTGGGGGAGACAGCAGAGATCTCAGAACAGTTACAAAAGGCAGGAATTAAAGACCTTGTCCTGGATACAGGCGCCGGGACTGTAAAGGCTGCATTTGAAGATCAGGTGGCCATACGCAGGGCCTCTACAAAACACAAGTACAAGGCCCTTGGATTCCCCACCATCTCTTTCATATGTGAGATGACGCAGGATCCTCTTCTTGAGACCATGATTGCA
>JAYEMY010000355.1:0-7282 GCA_034718455.1 Thermodesulfobacteriota bacterium | reverse complement strand
AATGAGCCAAGCTATTTTGACTTGTTTTGTTAATTTAGTCTACTATTATTTTTCGAAAATTTGAGTCTAAAGCAAATATCATGCCAAATCCTTGTTTTTCTGACCAACTATTTTTCGAAAACTTGAGAGTATATTATTCGCACTATCGATCATTATGAGTATATCTGTAATTGCGATATTTTATCTCTTCATCATCTCATCCACGGATGGGAACCTGGTAAGATCGGTATGGGGAAGAAAGAGGGAACCGGTTAGCTGGTTCATAAAATCTCCGCGCACATTCATTTCGAGGTAAGTTATCTTGTCGCAGATTTCCTCCACCTCTTTTTTGGCTTTTCTCCATGTAAGTGCCTCAATCGCCCCGGTGCCTGCGGCATTTCCCATGCCCTTAAAGCGCTCAAGAGGCACATCAGGCAGCATGCCAATTGTTATGGCCTTTTTTGGGTCTATGTAATTGCCAAAGGCCCCTGCGACATAGAACCTCTCGATATCCTCAAAACCGATCCCAACGCTCTGGTTTATCACGTTCAGTATGGTGTACATGGCCCCTTTTGAACGAATCAGATTTTTTATATCGCTCTGACTGATATAGACCGGTTTCCCTTGGCCTGTTTCATCGGAACCTGCCACAACATAGACCCGCTCCCCGCCTACCTGTTGCATCCTGGCGCTATCCCGATCCACCACAAGTTTTCCGGTTGGGTCAACCAGTCCTGCAACAAACATGGCTGCCAGAAGATCTATTATTCCTGAACCGCATAATCCCTCCGGGGCCTTGCCTTCTTTGGTATGAAACATGACAGTCAATTTGTTTCGGTCTATGGCCACCCGGTCTATGGCCCCTGGCTGCGCCCTCATACCACAAGAGAGAATCCCTCCTTCAAGTGCCGGACCGGCTGCTCCTGCACAGGCCACGAGCCAGTCCCTGTTTCCGAGTACCACCTCTGCATTAGTGCCGACATCCACGAGCATGGAGATCTCCTCCTTGAGATGCATGCCTGAGGCCAGTATTCCTGCCAGAAGATCACCGCCGAAGTAGCTCCCCACATTTGGAAAACAATAGAGCCAGGCCTGAGGATGGACGTTTATTCCTATTTCCTGGGACCGGATCGGATCAAAGCGGTTAACCACGGGAATATATGGTTCCCGGCAGATATGGCCCGGATCAAGACCTAAAAAGAAATGGCACATAGTGGTGTTGCCGGCCAATGCAATAAAGCAAATATCCTCCGGGCTCATGCCATGTCCTGCCACAATTTCCTGAACAGAGGAGTTAAATAGGCCAACGACTTCAGACTGCAATGTCTCCAAGCCATCGCCTTGCCCTGCGTAGAGAATTCTTTCCAGGATATCCTCACCGTGGACCCTTTGTGGATTGGTTTTTGATAGAGTCGAAACAACCTTGCCGGAACCAAGGTCCACCAGGTAAAAGACCATAGTAGTACTTCCAAGGTCCACAGCCAGCCCGTAAGGCTGCAGAGGATCGTCCGCAGCGCTGACCTGGGCGATTTCCCAGCCGGAAGGCCCATCCAGTACCAATATTTGTACCTTGTAGTCAGAGGAAGGGAGAATATCAGGCAAGACTTTGCAGATATTTAAAGGAAACAAAGGCGGCTGACCCAGGATAGAATCCAGGGCTGCTCTTACACGTGACTCGTGACTGCGATTGTCGCTCAGAGACGGACCAGGTAGATCCAGACTGATTGTGCGGGCTACAGGGTCAAAACGCATAAGCGGTAAATTGTTATGTAAACGTTCATAGGTTGTGTTGAAAGATGAACGTCGATGTTCATTAGTCTATCCGTTGATCTCTTTCCCGCTCGGTCTGGTCCGGAGTCACATCGATAATAAGAGAGCTTGGATCCAGGTCACTATTGGCATCATTATGCCTTGCACATTCCTTTTCAAACTGGCGCATGACCTTTCGAACCCGCCATGCCATGTAGCTGGCTGCAATGGAACAAACTACTACAGCTCCCAAAAACAACGGCAGGGCCACAAAAAAGGCCGCCACGGCAAAAATTCCCAATCCCAATAGAGCAAGCGGAGACATGTTAGTGGATTTGTAATACATTCTGCGTTGTTTCATTTCACCCCACATTTGATTGTTGATTGCTGATTGCTCATGAATCAACGGCTATTTCTATTTTCTGATCTTTTCACATTCAAAATTCGTAACCGTTCACGGGGTTACAACGCCCGTTTTACCGCACTCCACCAAGCTGTAAGCGTTTACAGGGTGCTGCACAGATGCGAGGCGTACGGGTACGCAGACGTACTCCCTGTACTTCAAGTGCCCGGCAACAAAGCAGGTGCGGTGCCCTGTGAACGCTTACCAAAATTCAATGTTGGACATTCGATGTTCTATGTTCATCTTTTTCTTGACCCCCGACCCTTAACTATTAACTCTTTTTATGTATATATCCAGTAAGTTCCCTGTCTATCTGTTCGGGATCTCCAGTGTTGTAGTTAAGGATATTCTTCAATAAGAAAAAGGAGTCGAGATCCATCTCCTCAAACCGGATTCCCATTCCTTTTTCATCCGCGCGAACTACACGCCCTTTAAAAAAAAGCACGACTTTTGAACTGGTGCCTGTAAGATGTAATTCCAGTTCACAGGGAGTTTCCGCAGAAAACTTGGTATCACTATAACAGTAAAGTCCTTTCAGACTGATATCTCTTGTTTGATCGCAACGTATTTCCTTGGCATCCTGTTCTAGAGACCACAGATACGCTGCGGTCTTAAATGGGACCCGAATATATTTGCGCTGTTCTGTATTTGCTGCCATAATACTGTCTCCTCAAGATCCTTCCACCATGGACCTGATCTTAAGACGCAGGCCCTGAAGCCTGATGAATCCCTCGGCATCTGCCTGGCTGTAAACATCGTCTTCCTCGAATGTGGCAAATTCAGGCCGGTATAGAGATTTCTCCGCCTTTCTTCCCGCAACCTGACAGTTTCCTTTATAGATTTTGAGTCGAACCCTTCCGTTTACATTAGCCTGGGACTCGTCTATAAGCCTTTGAATAAGCTCACGTTCGGGAGAAAACCAAAAACCGTAATAAATAAGCTCTGAATAACGGGAAACCAGGCTGTCCCGCAAATGCATAACTTCCCTGTCAAGAGTTATGGACTCAAGGGCCATATGGGCTGTACGAAGAATAGAACCGCCCGGGGTCTCATAGACCCCTCGTGATTTCATCCCGACAAAACGGTTCTCAACCAGGTCAACCCGTCCAATCCCGTTATCAGCGCCTATAAGGTTTAACCTTAACAATAATTCTGCTGCGGAAAGCCGCTCACCGTCAATGGTCTTCGGATCTCCATGCTCAAAATCAATCTCCACATAAGATGGCTTATCAGGGGCGTTTTCAGGGCTTTTTGTCCACGTAAACATATCTTCATTGGGCTCTGTCCATGGGTCTTCCAGGATTCCACCCTCATAACTTATGTGCAGTAGGTTTGCATCCATACTGTAAGGCTTTGCCTTTGTAACTGGTATTGGTATGCCATGGGCCTTGGCAAAATCTACGAGCTTCTGCCTGGAATTGAGGTCCCATATGCGCCAGGGGGCTATTATCTTGAGGTCAGGGGCAAGTGCCATGAAGGAAAGCTCAAAACGAACCTGGTCGTTTCCTTTGCCGGTGGCCCCGTGGCTGACAGCGTCAGCCTCAACTTCCCTGACAACACGTACCTGTTCTCTGGCAATGAGTGGCCTTGCTATGGAAGTACCCAGCAGATAGGTACCTTCGTAAATAGCATTTGCCCTGAACATGGGGAAGACAAAGTCCTGGACAAACTCCTCTTTGAGGTCCCTTATCACTACCTCCGAGGCCCCTGTATCCAGGGCCTTCTGCTTCACAGCTTCCCAATCTTCTTCCTGGCCTATATCTGCGGAATAAGCCACTACAGAGCAGTGATAGCTTTTTTGTAACCACTTGAGAATAACAGATGTATCGAGTCCGCCTGAATAAGCAAGGACTATTTTATTTATTTTTTGTTTCTGCATATAGGAATTCACCTACCCTCAATTCCTTAATTTCTCAATTCCTCAATCCATATCCCAATCTATCAAATATAAGTATTTTTTACAATGGACTAAGTATTCTTTACATCATCTATCCCTGCAGGTAATAAATCCTGATTCATCTTTTGGCATCCTTCATTCACCAGTTTACACTTTTTCGATCTTGTGCGGTTAGCTTTGAAAATCAGGGCATTACGTTAATTAGAAATAACACCCAACGGGTGAAAGTTTGTAAGGCTCATTGCGGATTAGGGAAGATTTCGCAAATTCACTGCCATAGACCATCTGTGTTGCTGCTACAAGCCGTTAGTTTGTGGTTATTTTTCAAACAGATAGCTAATGGCTAGCCGCTAACCGCATAGTTGAAAATAATTTGACAGAACGCTATCGATCAGATTATTGTAATACTGAAAATTATCGATGGAGGTTTGGTATGCAAATGGTTACCGTATCACCAAAATATCAAGTAGTTATCCCCAGAAAGATAAGAATGTCATTACAGCTTCGTCCTGGGCAAAAAATGCAAGTTGTGGAATATGACGGGCGAGTTGAGTTTATCCCGGAAAAAGATATTACAGAGCTTCGTGGATTTTTGAAAGGCATAAATACTGAATTTAAGCGAGAGGCAGACCGAGTATGAATATCGTCGATTCTTGTGCTTGGCTTGCGTACTTCGCGGACGAGCCGAATGCGGAACATTTTCAATCCCCTCTAAAAGATACCGATTCTCTTGTTGTGCCAACCATAACGACCTATGAAGTCTTTAAGGTCGTATTGCGGGAATCAGGCGAGAATAAAGCACTTCAAGCTATTGCAGCTATGCAAAAAAGTACAGTCGTGGATTTAACAGTCAATCTGGCGATTGCTGCTTCAAAACTTAGTTTATTGCATAAGCTCCCAATGGCAGATAGTATTATTCTTGCTACAGCGCAGGAATTCGGAGCCAAGATTTGGACCCAAGACTCAGATTTTGAGAAAATATCCGGCGTAAAGTATTTCCCTAAATGTTGAATTTTGAATTTAAAAAGGAAATGATGGCATCTTTCATTTACTAGAATTGATTGCTGATGTCGAAACTGGAAATTCGAAATTTGAAATTAGGTAATACACCTACATCTTTGTGTTTTTCCCAATTTCAAATTTTGAGTTTCCAATTTCACTGCAAAAATACAAGATCAACAAAGTATAAACTATTTTTGACTTGTCATGAAGGATATCAATTTTTTCTTCATTGTCTTAGTGTGAATCTATGAGCATGAAAGCAAGATATATAGTCGGAATCGATCTCGGAACAACCAACTCTGCCGTGGGCTATGTGGATCTCCATGATGCGAGTCCAGGCTCCATTAATATACTCACCTTTGACGTACCACAGATTGTGGGCCAAGGTCGAGTGGCCGAAAGGCCGACTTTACCGTCATTCCTTTATTTGTCAGGGGAATATGATCTCCAGGCCGGGGCAATATCCCTTCCCTGGGACCCTGATAGGACCTATGCGGTCGGCGCTTTTGCCAGGGATCAAGGGGGGCTTGTGCCCGGAAGGCTGGTTTCTTCAGCCAAGAGCTGGCTGTGCCACGGGGGAGTGGACAGAGAGGCCTCTATTCTTCCGTGGGGCGCAGGGATCGAGGTAGACAAGGTTTCACCTGTTACCGCGTCATCCCGCTACCTTCAGCATATCAGAGAGGCTTGGGATCATGGAATGTCTGAGCCTCTGGAAGCGCAAATGGTAGTCTTGACTGTGCCGGCTTCCTTTGATGAGGTTGCGAGGGAACTCACTGTACAGGCAGCAAAGGAGGCGGGTTTACCTTCCGTGACTTTATTAGAGGAGCCTTTGGCGGCCTTTTATGCATGGCTCTCCTTTCATGAAAGGCAATGGAATACTTCTCTGCATCCGGGAGATCTCCTTCTTGTATGTGATGTTGGCGGTGGCACGACTGACTTCACCTTGATTTCCTGTGAGGGAAACAAGGACACTCCCAAGCTTGAAAGGGTGGCAGTCGGGGACCATCTGCTTTTAGGCGGGGATAACATGGATCTTTCCCTGGCGACCTTGGCGGAAAAGGCCCTTAGCCGGGAATTAGACACTGCCCGCTGGAATGTATTGTATCATCAGTGCAGGCAGGCAAAGGAGGCCCTTTTAGAAGATGGGGGGCCGGAAAAGGCTACGCTCAGGCTTACGGGTCGTGGGCGATCCCTGATTGGCGATACAATGATGACAGATCTTCACCGGGATCAGGTGAATAATGTCCTCATCGAAGGTTTTTTCCCCGAGGTGGATCTTAAGGCGGGCGATTTTCTGGAAAAGGGCGAGACCGGTCTCAGGGAGATGGGGCTTCCCTATGTAAACGATCCGGCTGTGACCAGGCATCTGGCCCGTTTTCTCTTAAGGCAGGGCGGAGGCCGGATGCCTACCGTGATGCTCTTTAATGGGGGTGCACTCAAGCCCGGTTTGATACGAAATCGCCTAAAGGGGATATTGACATCCTGGTCCGGACACCCTGTCAGGGTTTTAGACAGCAGGTCCCTTGACCTGGCGATATCCTGGGGAGCCACATATTACGGACTGGTTACACAGGGCCTAGGGCTTCGAGTGGGCGGAGGTATGGCAAGGTCCTACTTCGTTGGGGTGGCACTGGACGAGAAAGACCGCGTCCCTATGGGAGTCTGCCTGATGGAGAGGGGGACAGAGGAGGGAAAAGATGTAGAGGTCTTAAAGACCTTTCGGGTCCGGACAAACAGACCTGTGAAATTTTCACTCTACAGCTCTACCACACGTAAGGGAGATAAGGTAGGAGATCTGGTGCCGGTGGATTCCGAAGACTTTATCGAGCTTCCACCACTCCAGACAGTTTTACGTTACGGCAAGAAGAAACGCGATGTACAGATTCCCATCAGATTGGGGGCAAAGATCACGGCCATAGGGACTCTGGAACTTTATTGCGAGTCCCAGGAAAGCCCACACAGGTGGCGTCTGCAGTTTCAACTCAGGGATTCAGAAACAAATGGCGCAGATTCAACATCTCAGGTTGAAGGAGTGCGGGTGGCCCCATCTGATGAACAGGTGGAGGAAAAGCCAAAAGGGTTGTCCGAAGAAGACCTTAATGCCCTGGAGAAGGCCAGGGAGGAAATCCTCAAGTGCTTTGTGCCGGATAAGGAAGACAAGGCCCTTGCACCATCACAGCTCCCAGGGCGTCTGACTGAGTGCATGGGCATGGAGAAGGACTTGTGGTCATTTCCTCTGTTGCGTGCCTTGG
>JAYEMY010000354.1:0-1679 GCA_034718455.1 Thermodesulfobacteriota bacterium | reverse complement strand
CGGTTACCAATTCAGGAACTAACGGACTGGTTATTGTCCATCCACCTTCCTTTTGTGGTTGAAGAACCAAAGGAATTTTCATCATTTTTTTCATAATCGTTGTCCTTCCTAATAACGAAACCTTTTTCACCGCCCATTCGCTCCGCTCATTCGAGACGCAGAGAACGCATAGATATTCGGGACGTAATAATGGGGGACGTTGCTATGTAACTGCGTTATTCTAATATATCCCAAATGCCCTCATCATTCTCAATCAATTTCTTACCTCTTTCTGCACACCTTCCTGCCGTCACCGGATGGATGCCTAATATCTCTGCAATGTCGTTGAATTTATAACCCATGCTTTTAGCAGCAAATGAAATCAAATCGCGCGCATGGCAATTCTTCTGTCTTCAATTTCCAGATAAAACCTCATCTTTGTCAGCATCAAGATAGGTTGAAACTTTCTCGACCAGTTCAGACAGCGAAACTTTTTTCAGTAATTTATATCCCTCGATTTTCTCTGAATCAGCCAGGATGTTTCCAACAAAATCCCCACTCCCCAATATTCTTGCGTCTCCCAGTTCACGCTCTTCTTTCTTCCGCCCCAGAAGAGCTCTTTTGTCCCCGCCGGCACTTCGGACCAATCCTCCACCCTGTAATTCAGGCCTACTACCCTGTTCAACTCCTTGTTTTACGAAATGACGGTATCTTCTACGGGCAACCTTGATGGTGTCTCCAAACTGGAGGAGTATGTCTTCGATGGTTTTCTCCGCTAAAGGCTTATTTTTGACCCCAGTACGATGCTTTGCACCTACGGGGCAGGCAGGATCAACCCCGGCACCATCTGCCGGAGCTACGGGGCAAGCAGGATTTTCAGGATTTATTGCTGCTTTCTCAGTTTCCGCCTGCCCGCCATTGCTCTCGCGCAGGCGAGGCGGGCGGGGACGAAACTGAGAAAAAGAAGTTCGTGCCGTCGTAAGAGACAGAAGATAAATCTATCGCTTCCCGCTTTGCTACTCCTTTTAGAATACTTTTCCAAATGGACAATACTGCATCGCCACTAATTTTATCCATATGATCCAGAACGTTGCGATGTAAGCGCTGCTTTCGAAGCATGAGGAAAATGTCTTAGCAAAACCGTTTGTGAAAACCACTCCCACATTGATCGCTTGCTATTCGGACAGATCGCTCTATTAATGGCGGCAATGGCCAAATATTTTCCTACGCTTAATCCCTGATCACGCTTAGGGCATAGTTTGGGCTCAACCGTAATTTGTGTGATGCCCAAACCCGTCAACCGGAATCAATGTGGTGAATAAAATCAACCAGTTACGCAAAACATTGCTAATATATCAACGGTTTAACAAGGGTATAAAGGGTAAAAAAATGTCAATATTTAATATTGGCATAACTACCTGTAAAACAATGAATAATTGCCCAAAAAGGGACAATTTACCACACCAGTTCCGGTTGACCCATAGTTTGTCAGTCTCCTCTATCACATTAGGAACGTACAATAAATAACTTGAACAAATTAATGTTTTTTTTGCCGTTTTCTTCGTTGCTCGTTGATCACATAACCCGTTATGCTCGCTCCTCGCGCCTTGAATACAACAAAAAATCCTATTAATTTTTGTTCAACTTATTTATCTGGTGTAATGGGGGACTAATGGGGGACGTAATGGGGGACGTTGGCA
>JAYEMY010000353.1:0-1689 GCA_034718455.1 Thermodesulfobacteriota bacterium | reverse complement strand
TAAATGATATTTTAGAGGAAACAGAAGAATTAATTAAGATTTTCGTTACGAGTATCAAAACGGCTGAAAAGAAACAGAAATAGCCGTTGAATGTTCGCTATTGGATATTTGTTTTTCATTCGATGTTCGATGTTCGACGTTCATCTTTTAATATAACCTCTGAACGCTTACCGAAAAGGAGTATGGATATGCCTCAACTCAACATTGACTGTGAAGGTCCCATAACCCAGAACGACAATGCCTATGAGCTTTGTGACGAGCTGATACCTGAAGGAGGAAATTTTTTTGCCAGAGTCAGCAAATACGACGATTACCTTGCAGATATAGAGAAAAGGCAGGGATACAAGGCAGGGGATACTCTCAAGCTGGTCCTTCCTTTTTTAATGGCTTGCGGGGCTACCAATAAAAAAATGGAAGAATTTTCAGAAAGGACCTTGATGCTCCTTCCGGGGGCAAGGGAGATGCTTCCCAAGGTAGCCGGCTTGATGCCTACCTTTATCATAAGCACAAGCTATTGTCCGTATCTCCAGGCGCTCTGCAAGGTATCCGGTTTCCCTGAAGATCAGGTCTACTGCACTTCCGTGGACTTGGACCAATATGAACTTACGGGACAAGAACAAAACAGACTTGAGGAGTTGGCTTCGGAGATTGCCGGCCAACCTCTTCTTTCCTGGCCTGACGAGGCAGAGAATATAAGAGATCTCAGCAATAAGAACCAGGCACTGGTGAGCCGTTTGGATACCATATTTTGGGAAGAAATCCCAAAAATGCAAATAGGAAAGATACTGTCCGATGTAAACCCTGTCGGCGGTTTTGAAAAGGCACGGGCTGTTGAAGATAGCCTCAAAAAGACAGGGCTCACTTTATCAGAAGTGCTTTACGTAGGAGACAGTATTACTGATGTACAGGCCCTGGAGCTGGTCAGAAACGCAGAAGGCGTGGCCATTTCCTTTAACGGGAATCGCTATTCCATAAACGCGGCCAAGTGGGCATGCATGTGTGGTAATACCGCAATCATCGGGGCTATTGCCAGGCTCTTGACCCTGAATGGTATGGAAGCCATGATTGAACTTATGGCAGATATGGATAGTGACTATGCGGAGGGGACAGGCTTTCTGGATGCCCTGGCCTCAATGGGGGTTGAACCTGCCTTCCTTGAGCCACTCCGGCTGCTCAGAGACAAAAACGCCCCAAGGATTTTCCTCGTCAACAGTACTAACATCTCCGATGTAATAAAAGACAGTGAATACATAAGGAAAAATGTGAGGGGCCTCAGTGTCGGAGAACTTGGATAGGATGTAACCGTTCATACTCCCTGGCAGCCGACAGCTTTTGCAGGGTTTCAACCGCGGACAAGGTTGCACCCAAAGGCGTATTCTCAATGGATTGTGCTTTAAAACCCGGAAAAGGCTGTTGGCTGTCAGGGGGAGGATGTGAATGATTACGATAGAATCGCTATTTTAATAATGTTCCAAAAGCCATTCCCTTTTCAGCCTTTGTGATTCGGACCGGCAGGATCTGATTTTTAAGGTCTGCCTGGTCTCTTAATAAGGGACGTTGCTAATTTATACAATATATTTTACCGGCACCATCTTTCCAGGGCTTCCGCGTCAAATCCCCCGTTTCGTTCCATTCGAGAAGAAGCCGCATAAACGGCTTGGGGACTCACACCAAGTTCTCCGGCAAGTA
>JAYEMY010000352.1:845-24249 GCA_034718455.1 Thermodesulfobacteriota bacterium | reverse complement strand
TGGTTTGGTTCTCCTACAGAACAATACAACGATCACAATCTTTCATTATTTCGACATTCCGCATCTGAGTACCGAAGTCCTGGTCCTTGACAATTGGTATGGGCCTATCAACCTTGAAAGATTCAAAACACAAGCTGCAAAGGCTTATATGGCAAATTCCCTCCAGTTCAGCGAACCTTTCGTTTTTAGTCAAAAGTACAGCCTTATTAGTGAGAAAGATCTTCACTGTCTTTCCCGCTCTATGCGCCGCCTTGGTAATGCCAATCAGATGATCGATGTGTCTGTCGGAACTAACTAAAATGCCTAACTTGTCATTCATATTCCCTCTTTCTCCTGTTGATACGATATTGTAGACTATCTGGAAAAAACCGGATCTTCTGGTTAGAAACGGGAGATAAATAAATTGAATAAAAATTAGCAGGATTTTTTGTTGTATTCAAGGTGCGAGGAGCAAACATAACGGGTTATGTATAGTACTCCCCCAAATCCGTTATAATCAGACAATTTCTTATCACCTAAACGCTTTTTTTAAACGCTCTTCCACTAACGGCGGGACAAGTCCCTCAAGACTGCCGCCAAAACGGGCGGCTTCCTTGACTATAGTAGAGCTTATATATATCCAGCGAAACCCGGTCATCAAAAATACAGTTTCTATGTTATTGGACAACTTGCGGTTCATTAAGGCCCGCTGGAGTTCGTAATCAAAGTCCGAAACAGCCCTTAATCCGCGCAGTATGGCGCAGGCCCCATACTTGGCGGCAAGATCCACCAAAAGCCCGTCAAAGCTGGTTATCTCTACCCTTCCATTCGTTCCCATGGTCTCACGGACCATTTCCAGACGTTCTTCAAGTGTAAACAGGCTCTCTTTGACTGGATTGATACCAATGGCGATCACTACCTTGTCAAATAGCTTTAGTGCTCGATCAACAAGATCCAAATGACCATTAGTCACCGGATCAAAGGTGCCTGGATATACTGCTATGCGAGGTGTGGAATTTGGTGATTTGGTGATTTGGTGATTTGGTGATTGCATTATATTGACCTGTAAAACCAAAGTTCAGTCTGACCATATCTGCGGCTGTCTGCAAGCTGAAGGGATAATTCAGAACCGGACATAACCGTGCAAGGAAGTTTTTCTCCCTTAAACTCTTCAACAACCATCCATCCCATGGAAACCAAAGCATTGGTCTCAGCCACCCACTCCATGGCCTTTTTTCCAAGGCCCATGGAATATGGAGGGTCGGCAAATATCAAATTAAAGGGTCCGTATTTTAGAACACGATTAATGGACTTCGGGCTGGTCCTGATATCAGCCCGAACCACTTTCGCACGCTCACTAAAACCACACAAACTGAGGTTTCGCCTGATAAGATCAAGAGACGATTTGTGATAATCCACAAAAATAACCTCTCTTGCCGCCCTGGAAAGGGCCTCAATACCAAGTGCCCCGGTACCGGCAAAAAGATCAAGAACATTGCACGATTCCCAAGGGAATTCCAGGCGGGAATGAAGGATCTGGAAAAGAGCCTCCCGCACAAGATCTGATGTGGGACGAAGACAGCGGCCTTTGGGCCCTATCAAGCGCCGCCCTCGGGCCTGTCCTCCGATAATTCGCATTAGCAGACGTTAATCTTCGAAACCGCCTATTTCCCCTCTGCGTTCTCTGCGGTGAATACAGGAATCCATCATTGCTATTGATTGATCGTAGCCGCCCGCTCAACGATTTTGTTCTCAGTCCACTCTGATGGATCCTCCTGCCGATCAGTCTTGGAGCCGAGGTCATAGGACCCTGCGGTCAGTATGGCATCTATGGCCAAAGATGCGGCATCCTGAGCATTAAAAACATTGACCAGCATGTTATAGACAAAGTCTTCTACACGTTTGGCCATCCTCTCCCTTATATCCATAGATTGCCCAAGGATTTTGTTCTCAAAAGGAAGGTTTAGTTTTTTGTAATTTCCTCCCTTAATGTCCTTAAACTCGGCATAGGCAACCATCTCGGCCCACAGTTCCTCTGTTACTCCCTCTCCTGTAACCTTAATGAAATTCCCGTCTTCGTCTGTTGCAGCATTGCCGTAATCGTTTACTTCAAGGCCCCAGGAAATCATTTGAAGGGCAGTAGCCACATTGGCCTTGGTAGTATTGGTTTTTGAGACGATCTCCCGCAGTCTGTCGGAGTTATTACCGGACGTACCGTGCTGGGCCCCTGAGACCTTATATTTAGCCAATGTCTCGTGAATCTCTCCGGTCAATTTCACCTGTATCCCCAAATCACTAGCCTCAATACCATGGGTAGAGCCATTATTAAGGGCTATCCAGTCCGGAAAAATATCATTGGCGTTAAGACCCTGTATCAGGAACAATGCCTCATCAACTGTTGAAAGCCCTTCTTTCCCTTTGATCTCTCCCACCTCTGTCTCAAGCCCAGCCCATTTGGGGACATAAGGGGCAAGTTGCAGATTTGCAAGGAGGTTTTTGTCATCCGGGAGGTGTGATGCATCAATTGCTATGGAGGTCATTCCGGCTTCAAACAGGGTGGGGATCTCTACCTTTGCCGGTCCGACATCTTCTTCTTTCTTGATGCCATAGTGGTCGGCATGAATTGCTACCGGTATTGTGATTCCCAGCTCATTGCAGACCTGATCCACCCGCCTGGCCATGTTCCAGTAATTAGTCGCACAATAGGAAGTCGCACCGCCTTCCGACTTGGCTATCTCTATTAGTATAGCCGCGTCGGCCCTCTGCGCGGCAGCCAAAACGCCACGAATGACAAGATAATTTCTGCCGTTAGCCGCAATGGTCATAGCCTTTCCTTTGGCCCGCATCGCCCTGTCAATGACCTTGCCGCTCACTAGAAGGGCCTTTGAGTTGGGAAAAAGCTTAACCACATTGGGCGGACGCCCTACTTGCAATGCCTTCTCAAAATCCGCGGAATAATGACCTGCTTTCTCCGTCATGACAGACCTCCTTTTAGTTTTTACAGGTTCAATGGTGCCCGGTTCAAAGGTAACCTTGAACGGTTATAGATATTTCTCTGCCAGCAACTCTGCTATCTGGACGGCATTGGTAGCTGCGCCTTTTCTGATATTGTCGGCCACGACCCAGAAATCAAGTCCATTGGCCTGGGAGATGTCCTTTCGTATCCTCCCTACGAGTGTCAGGTCCTGTCCTTCGGCATCCAGGGCAAGTGGATAGACATTGTGGGACAGGTCATCAACAACCTTAATCCCGGGTGCCTTGGAAAAGAGCTCTCTCGCCTTAGATGCGCTGATCTCTTTTTCAAATTCCACATTGACGGCCTCGGAGTGACTATAGAACACGGGTACCCTTACAGCAGTTGCAGAAATCTGGATCTCAGGATCTTCCATGATCTTCCTGGTCTCATTCACCATTTTCATTTCTTCCCTGGTATAGCCATTGTCCAGGAAGACATCTATGTGGGGAAGGCAGTTAAAGGCAATCTGGTGCGGATAGACGCTTGACTCCGGAATTTTGCCCTCAGCCCAGGCCTTTACCTGATCCTTAAGCTCATCTATGGCCTTTTTCCCAGAACCCGATACGGCCTGATAAGTGGATACGATAATGCGTTTTATCCGGGCATAGTCATACAATGGCTTAAGTGCCACAACCATCTGGATGGTGGAGCAATTAGGATTAGCTATAATGCCTTTTGCCTTGTAGCCTGAGACAGCACGTTGGTTTACCTCCGGCACCACCAGGGGAATTTCAGGGTCCATGCGCCATGCGTTCGAGTTGTCCACAACTACCGCGCCGGCCTTGGCAGCCGAAGGAGCAAAGGTGAGACTTCTGTCTCCACCGGCAGAAAAAATTGCGATATCAATACTGTCAAAGGAGTCGTGATCGAGCTTCCGGACCCGCACCTTCTCTCCCCTGAATAGAAGTTCCTTTCCTTCAGAACGCTCAGAAGCCAGAAAACGAATCTTTCCCACAGGGAAATCCCGTTCCTCCAGGACCTTTATCATGGTCTGACCGACCGCTCCGGTGGCCCCCGCTACTGCAACATTAAAAGCCTTTGCCATAAGTCATCCCCAATCACTCAATCACCAAATCACTAAATCACCAAATCACTAAATTCTTCCATCACCAAATCCCCAACTTCAGTAGTGCCATATCCCATCTTTCCTGCAGAGAGGCCCTTCAGGTCCTGGCTGACCACCTTCTTAACAGCTTCTTCAATGGCTTTTGCGGCCTCAATCTCGCCCAGGTAGTCCAGCATCATCTGTCCGGCACATATGGCAGCCAGAGGATTAATGACATTTTTTCCAGTATATTTGGGAGCCGAGCCGCCGATAGGCTCAAACATGGAAACGCCTTCAGGATTGAGATTACCTCCTGCGGCAATCCCCATGCCTCCCTGTATCATGGCACCAAGGTCCGTAATGATGTCCCCGAACATGTTGTCAGTGACTATTACATCAAACCATTCCGGGTTCTTGACCATCCACATGCAGGTGGCGTCCACATGGGCATAGTCTGTTGCAATATCAGGATACTCCCTGGCCACATCATAGAATGTACGTTCCCACAGGTCAAAGGCATAGGTAAGGACATTGGTCTTTCCACAGAGGGTCAGTTTCTTTCTCTGATTGCGACGTTTGCAGTACTCAAAGGCATAACGGATGCATCGCTCCACGCCCTTTCTGGTATTGATGGATTCCTGAACAGCGACTTCATCCGGAGTATCTTTCTTGAGGACTCCACCCGCCCCGGCATACAGGCCTTCGGTATTTTCCCGGACAACTACGAAATTTATATCCTCGGGTCCCTTGTCCTTGAGGGGTGTATCCACGCCGGGATAGAGGATAACCGGTCGAAGATTTATATACTGATCCAGGGCAAATCGCAGGGCAAGGAGTATCCCTTTTTCCAGAATACCCGGCTTTACATCCGGATGACCAATGGCCCCAAGATAAACGGCCTTATATTGCCTGAGGTCTTCCACCGCTCCCTCCGGGAGGACCTCTCCTGTTCGCAGGTACCGCTCTCCACCATAATCATACCATGTAAAATTAAGCTCAAATCCGAAACGATCAGACGCGGCCTTGAGGACCTTTACACCCTCGGTTATTACTTCAGGACCTGTACCGTCCCCTGGGATAACACCAATTTTGTATGTATTCATTATCTAAACCCTTTATAAGAAGAAAAGTTTCACGCAAAAGCGCAAAGACGCAAAGTTTTTACAGCAATTTTCAGCATAAATTAATTTAACTATCGGTATTTACAGGATTTGTTATTCTTTTTGCGCCTTTGCGCCTTTGCGTGAGTTTTTCTTGGTTCTACCGCAATTCAGCATTCAAAATTTAAAATTTACAAACCTTTAAGCACATGGGGGATCAATCCGCCATCTGCGATCAACTCCTGCATAAACGGAGGTATTGGCTGGGCCATAAAGACATCTCCAGTAGTCAGATCCCGGATCTCTCCTGTATCTGCATCCACCTCCATCTCGTCGCCCTCTCCGAGGGCACTGGCTGTCTCATCACACTCGAATATGGGAAGGCCCATATTAAAGGCATTGCGATAAAAAATCCTGGCAAAACTCGGGGCTATTACACAACCAAGGCCCGCTGCCTTAAGGGCTATAGGAGCATGCTCTCTGGAAGAACCACAACCAAAATTTTTCCCCGCGACTATTATGTCTCCCGGTTTTATTTTTTTGGAAAAATCAGGATCAGCATCCTCCATACAGTGTTTGGCAAGCTCCGCCGGGTCCGAGGTATTGAGATAGCGTGCCGGAATAATCACATCAGTATCTATATTTTTTCCAAATTTCCAGACTTTTCCTTTGATTTTCATAATTCATAATTCCCTTACAGTTCATCAGGACTTCCGATCCTACCCAACACCGCACTTGCAGCGGCAATGGCCGGATTCGCCAGATATACCTCGCTCTCAGGGTGTCCCATCCGACCGACAAAATTCCTGTTTGTCGTGGAAAGCGCCCGTTCCCCCTTGGCAAGAACCCCCATATGCCCTCCGAGACAGGGGCCGCAGGTGGGTGGTCCTATCACCGCACCGGCATTTAGAAAAGTCTTGAGGAATCCCTTCTCAAGGGCCTGGATATACACTGTAGGAGTAGTAGGAAGGACAATGAGTCTCAGACCTTTTGACACCCGCCGTCCCGATATGACATCTGCGGCCAGGGCCAAGTCCTCCAGACGACCATTCGTACAGGAACCGATCACCACCTGATCCAGGGGCACATTTTCCACTTCTGAAATACCCTTGGTATTTTCAGGCAGATGGGGACAGGCCACCTGGGGTTCTATCTCGCTGCAGTCATACTCAACAACCTTGGTGTATCGGGCGTCCTCATCACTGCGATATACAGTAAAATCTCTGACCGCCCGGTCAGTCACATAGTTTAGGATAGTATCATCAGGGTTAATAAGCCCCACTTTGCCACCGGCCTCAATAGCCATATTGGACATGGTAAAGCGGCCGGGCATTGACATGGAATCAATCACCGGGCCAGTGAATTCCATGGCCATATACAAGGCTCCGTCCACACCGATATCGCCTATGGTATAGAGTATTAAATCCTTGCCGCCAACCCAGGGCCTGAGCTTTCCTTTGTACACAAACTTTATGGACTCCGGCACCTTGAACCAGGTCTTCCCTGTCATCATGGTAGCAGCCAGATCAGTGCTTCCCACCCCTGTAGCAAAGGTCCCCATGGCACCATACGTACATGTGTGACTGTCAGCCCCTATAACTACGTCACCTGGAAGCACCAGGCCTTTTTCCGGGAGCAGCACATGTTCTACACCCGACTCTCCGCCATCATAGTGATGGACAATATCCTGTTCAGTGGCAAACTCCCTGAGAAGCCGGGCCTGCTCAGCACTCATAATATCCTTGTTAGGAACAAAGTGGTCTGACACCAGGGCGATCTTTTCTCTATCAAAAACAGTACTTACACCTGCCTGTCTGAAGATCTTTATGGCAATTGGGGCTGTTATGTCGTTGCCTAGTGCAAAGTCCACATCAACTTCTAGCAGTTGACCCGGCTCCACACTGTCCAGACCGGCATGAGCAGCCAGGATCTTTTCAGCTATCGTCATCGATCGGCTCATAATATACTCTCTAAACACCATAATGCTGTAGGAATGTTGAATTGCGGTAAAACGATTGGAATATAAAAAGATTATTCCTTAATTCAACATTTCTTTGCGTTTTCTTTCATGTGTTCAAGACGATTCAGGGCGTTCAAGTATGCCCTGACACTGGCGGTAATTATATCAGGATCTGTCCCATGGCCTGTGACCACATAGCTGCCTTCTTCAAGACGCACAGTGACTTCTCCCTGGGCATCCGTGCCTCCTGTAATGGAGTTAACAGCAAAACGGAGCAGATGGCTTTTAGTCTTTACAAGCTCGGCCACTGCTTTATAGGCCGCATCTATCGGACCAGCCCCCAGGCTCACTCTATCAACCTCCTTGCCATCTATTTCCACTGCTACGGTTGCAGTCGGTCTGATGCCGCTTCCACCGGCAACATGGAGGTAAACAAGACGATAACGATCAGGAACCCGAAGCACCTCTTCTGCCACAAGGGCCTCAACATCCTCTGGATAAACATCCTTCTTCTTGTCTGCAAGGGACTTGAACCTTGTAAATACCCTATCGATCTCTTCATCGCTGAGCTTGTAGCCTACTTCCTCAAGCTTTGACTTAAGGGCATGTCTCCCGGAATGTTTCCCAAGGACAAGGGTCCCTTTACTAAGACCTATGTCCTTGGGATCGATAATTTCATAGGTAGTACGTTCCTTTAAGACTCCGTCCTGGTGGATTCCGGCCTCGTGTGCAAAGGCGTTGTCCCCTACTATGGCCTTGTTCGCCTGGACTACCATTCCGGTAAGCATGCTTACCAGCCGGCTGGCAGCCATGATGTGTTGAGAAGATATCGCCGTGTCAAAGGGAAGGACGTCGCGCCTGGTACGGATAGCCATGACCACCTCTTCCATAGCGGCATTTCCCGCCCTCTCACCTATACCGTTTACAGTACACTCCACTTGTCTTGCACCTTGTTCTAAAGCTGTCAGCACATTCGCCGTGGCCAGCCCCAAATCATTGTGACAATGTATGCTCAAGATCGCTTTGTGGATGTTGGAAGTGTGCTCGACCACATATCGGATCATCCTGCCAAAATCATGCGGTATGGCATACCCCACTGTGTCTGGGAAATTGACCGTTGTGGCACCGGCATCTATCACTGCCTCAAAGACCTTGCAGAGAAAATCCAGATCGCTCCGGCTCGCGTCTTCAGCGGAAAACTCTACATTGCCGGTGTATTTTGCAGCACACCCTACCGCTGCCCGGGCCATATCTAATACCTGCTCCCTTGTCTTTCTCAGTTTGTACTGAAGGTGGATATCAGAGGTAGCAATGAATGTATGTATTCGAGGATTTTCTCCCTCCTTTATGGCCTCCCATGCAGTATCGATATCTTTCTCATTGGCACGGGCCAGGGCGGCAACCTGTAGACCCCTGAGTTCTTGTGCAATGCGCTGGACACTCTCAAAATCACCCGGGGAAGCAATAGGAAATCCAGCCTCGATCACATCGACATTCAGCTTTTTCAACTGCCTCCCGATCTGGAGTTTCTCCTCAACATTTAAAGATACACCAGGAGACTGCTCACCGTCCCTTAATGTGGTATCAAATATTATTATCCTTTTATTGCTGCTCATTTTTTTACATCCTATCATCTCTGCCGGGAGAAACATCTTTGGTGTGATGTTTCGCACCAAACCTCAACGACCTGGGCCTCAAGGCCCTAATGGACATCAAAACAGGCCCGGATATCACATAAGTAGCTATAAGGACAAATAGCGTCACCTTGGGCTCCATAGCAACTACCATTATGGCCAGAATCAACACTACCATACTGGAAAAAGGGTGCTGCTGAAGCCAGCGGATTTCCTTAAAACCATAGTAACGCACATTGCTGACCATCAGAAAGGAAAGGCCATAGACCATGATCAGCACTGCCACATGACGTACCGGGCCAAATATACCGACATGCTGGCATAAAAGCACAGATGTAGCCAATACGGCTCCTGCAGAAGGGCAGGGCAGACCAAGGAAATAATAATCCCTTGTGCTGCTGATATTGCTGTTCTGGCTCAGGGTATTGAATCTGGCCAGCCTGAGGGCGGTGGTTGCCACATACAAAAAGGCGGCAAGCCATCCAAGCCGGCCGTAATCCTGCAGCCCCCACATATAGGCCAGTATGGCAGGGGCTACTCCAAAGGCCACCAAGTCTGAAAGGGAATCATACTCCATGCCGAATCTACTCGCGGTACGGGTCCAACGAGCCACCCTGCCGTCCAGACCATCCAAAATACCGGCTATCAAGATGGCTACGGCAGCGGCCTGATAATTTCCTTTAATCGCTGCAATAATGGCATAGAATCCGCTGAACAGGCTTGCCGAGGTCAGCAGGTTTGGAAGGAGATATATGCTACGTCTTGAAGTCTTGCCTGCTGAATCACCGCTTTGCTTTTGTTTCATGGGAGACACCCCCATTAGAAATTAGAAAATGGAAATTAGAAATTAAATCGCTAATTGTTACCATTTCGGGCAAGAACCGTCTGCCCTGCCATTGTCCGATCACCCTTTTTCACCAATACTGAGATATCCTTTGGGACATACACGTCAAGACGAGATCCAAAACGAATAAGTCCAAAGCGTTCACCGATTTTAACCTTATCACCGACCTCGGCCCAACAAACAATTCGCCTGGCTATTATACCCGCCACCTGTACAACGGTCAGCTCCATTCCGTCCTCGCTGCGGATCAAAACTGCATTTCGCTCGTTTTCAAGCAAGGCCCTTTTGCGGTCGGCAGGCCAGAAGGACCCCGGCTTATAAGCAATTTGTTGAACATTGCCAGTAATTGGGGCCCTGTTTACATGCACATTAAAAATATTCATAAATATACTGATTCTCTTTATGTCTTTTCCGTTAAGGGAACCTCTGTTGTCATCAGCTATATCTATGACACGACCGTCAGCAGGTGATACTACCAAGCCCGAACCTGATGGTATTACACGCTCAGGATCCCGAAAGAAAAAGAGAACAAAAACCGCAATCATAAAAAAGACCACGGCCGGAACAGGCCAGTTGAGTAAAGAACATATCACAGCGGCCAAGACGGCAATACCTATAAAAGGAACCCCTTCCTTGGCAACTGGAATGCGATGAGAATGCATTAAGGGTTTAGCTACTTATTGAGCCAGCTCATCATATCCCTCAGGCGGGAGCCGACCTCTTCTATAGGATGTTCCTTTTCCCGCTGTCTAAGGGCGTTAAATACAGGGCGTTTGACTTGGTTTTCCAGCATCCACTCCCCGGCAAATTTGCCATTCTGAACCTCATCAAGGATTTTGCGCATCTCCTTTCTTGTTTCTTCTGTTATTATACGCTTTCCCCTGGTAAGATCACCATATTCCGCCGTATCGCTGATTGAGTAACGCATCTGAGACAGACCACCTTCGTAAATCAGGTCAACTATGAGCTTGAGTTCGTGGCAGCACTCGAAATATGCTATTTCCGGCTGATAACCCGCTCCAACCAAGGTCTCAAAACCGGCTTTTATGAGTTCGGTAACCCCACCACAGAGGACACATTGTTCGCCGAAAAGATCAGTCTCGGTCTCTTCTTTATATGTGGTTTCAATAACGCCTGCACGGGTGGCGCCTATGCCGTTTGCGTAGGCAAGTGCTTTTTTAAGGGCTTCTCCCGTATGATCCTGATGTATGGCCACCAAGCTGGGTACACCGGCGCCTTTTTCGTATTCCCTACGCACCAGATGTCCCGGGCCTTTGGGTGCCACCATTGTAACATCCACGTCATCCGGAGGAATTATCTGGCCAAAGTGAATATTGAAGCCATGGGCAAAAAGGAGCATGTTCCCGGTCTTCAGATTTGGCTTAATAGCACTTTCGTATAGCCGGCCCTGGACATGATCAGGAACCAGGACCATGATGAGATCTCCCTTGGCTGCAGCTTCTCCGGCACTGACAGGCTCAAACCCGTGTTTGACTGCAAGATCATGATTGGGTGTTCCAGGGAGTTCCCCCACGACAACGGACAACCCACTATCTCTCAAGTTCTGGGCATGCGCATGTCCCTGGCTACCATAACCGATTATGGCTATGGTCTTTTCTTGAAGTATATCCATGGGGGCATCCTGTTCGTAATAAATTTTCATTCTTTGTAGCTCCTTATATGACTTATGCTATTAGCTATTAGCCGTTAGCCGTTAGCCGTTAGGTTTTAGCTTAACAGTCCGTTTTTGTACAAAGTTTTTAGCTAATAGCTAACAGCTAATAGCTAATGACCGGCATCCGTTTTTCGGTAAACTCTGAACCAGTGAACTGTTACATTGTCTTTTTTTCTCTCATCATGGCTATGGTACCTGTTCTAGTAATTTCTTTGATTCCTATTGGACGGAGTAGCTCTATTACTGCCTTTAGTTTTGACTCCGGTCCGGTAACCTCTAAGGTGTAAGTTTTAGGACTTACGTCAACAACCTTGCAACGGAATATATCGCAAATACGTAATATCTCAGCCCTGGACTCTTCCTCGGCCCTGACCTTGATCAAGGACATCTCGCGCTCGACAAACTCACCTTCACTCACATCCACGACCTTAAAAACATCCACTAGGCGTCTGAGCTGTTTGATTATTTGCTCAATTATAAATTCATCGCCTCTTGTCACCAGTGTAATGTGTGACAGGGTAGGGTCCAGGGTTGCAGCCACATTAAGGCTCTCAATATTAAATGCCCGCCCACTGAAAAGCCCGGTTATGCGGGAAAGGGCACCAGGAGTATTTTCAACTAATACAGAGAGAGTATGCTTCATAGGGCCAAGCTCCTTATCATCGATATTAAACGAGCAACATCTCAGTGGTAGCCTTCCCGGCCGGGACCATTGGAAACACCCCTTCTTCGCGGGCTATGGCAAATTCCATAATCGTCAGACCTTCCGCTTCAAGACCCTTACTGAGCACATCATCGACCTCTTCCGGCTTGGTTGCTCTAAACCCCTTGGCCCCATAAGCCTCAGCCAACTTCACGAAATCTGGGGTCATCTCAAACTCAGTAGCTGCATACCGACGATCATAGAACAGCTCCTGCCATTGTCTGACCATGCCGAGAAACTGGTTATTCAGAATAACTATTTTTATAGGCAGGCGTTGCTCCATGGCGGTCGCCATCTCCTGAATATTCATCTGTATACTGCCGTCACCGGCTACATCCACCACCAGCTTATCGGGAAAGGCCATCTGTGCCCCAATAGCTGCAGGAAATCCATAACCCATGGTTCCCAGGCCGCCGGAAGTCAGGAGGGTCCGTGCCTCGTCGAATTTGTAGAACTGGGCGGTCCACATCTGGTTCTGACCAACCTCAGTAGTAATGATAGCCCGTCCCTTTGTCATCTCATACAGCTTTTCAATGACATTCTGAGGTTTGATAACACCAGGCTCCTCTTTATATGTGAGGGGATGACGTTTTTTCCATGCGTCAAGCTGCTGCAACCAGGCCTGGTGTTGGTCCATCCAGGCTTCAGCAGGGCGACCGGCATCTTTTGCGGTGTCCAACAGCTTTTTCAGTACCCTCTTGCAATCACCCACTATCGGCACATCCACCTTCACGTTTTTCTGAATAGAAGTGGGGTCTATGTCCAGATGAATTATCTTGGCCAGCGGGGCAAATGCCTCAATCTTTCCAGTAACCCTGTCGTCAAAGCGGGCACCCGTGGCAATGATAAGATCACTGTTTGCCATGGCCATATTGGCACAGTATGTACCGTGCATACCCAACATACCCAGGCTCAACTCGTGGGTGCCGGGAAATCCGCCAAGTCCCATCAAAGTCATGGTTACCGGAATATACGTCGCTTTAGCAAATGCCCTGAGTTCCTTATCCGCATTGGAGATAATTACTCCGCCCCCTGCGTAAATAACAGGCCGTTTTGCCTTCTCTATTAACCTGTAAGCCCGCTCAATCTGTTTGCCGTGAGGCTCGATTACAGGATTATATGAACGGAGCTTTATTTTCTCTGGATAGTTAAACTCGGCCTTGCCGTTCTGAACATCCTTAGGAAGATCTATAAGCACAGGACCCGGCCGGCCTGATCTCGCTATATAAAAGGCTTCTTTAAGGACCTGAGGAAGATCCTTTACGTCTTTAACAAGGTAATTGTGCTTTGTACAAGGACGTGTAATGCCTACGATATCCACTTCCTGGAAGGCGTCATTACCAATCAGGGCAGTGGGTACCTGACCGGTAAAGACAACCATGGGAACAGAGTCCAAACTTGCTGTTGCTATACCTGTAACGGTGTTGGTGGCCCCAGGACCTGACGTCGCCACACACACACCCACCTTTCCGGAAGCCCTGGCATAACCATCGGCAGCATGGGCCGCTCCTTGCTCATGTCGGACCAAGACGTGCTTTATGGTGCCGTCTTTTTCCAAGGTATCGTAGAAATCAATAATAGCCCCGCCGGGAAACCCGAAGATAACATTGACACCTTCCCGCTTGAGTGCCTCTACGACCATTTGTTTTCCGGTCATCTTTGCCATATACTTTACCCCTGTCAGCAATAGAATTAGGTTAGGAGCTCAAGGTAGTTTTTAAAGCTTATTCCCCTGTTTTTACGTTGTCAATAAAGTTAATCTTTTTTAGTCGATTTTATCAAAAATAATGCCCTCAGAACTTGCAGCTCTGAGGGCAATCAAACATCACTAAGTAAAATTTATATTTTTTTAAAACCGAGTCAATCTTTACCGGTCTCTACGCCCTTTTCTTCCTCTTGTACTTTATCCTCTTTTGAACCAACATCTACCTCGGAAGTCTTATTGCCGGTGACTTCGGGCTCCTCGCTTGCCTCTGCTCCTATAGCTTCAACCCCTGTAGCGGATTTTTCTTCTACGATTTCCGCCTCAGAGACAGATGCATCCTCTACAATTCGAGTTTCCACAGCAGGACCATCCTCCTCTTTCATGCTTTCCAGCTTATCAACGGACGGTTCCGGAGGAGCAGCCTGCGGTATCACGGATTCAGCAGATACTATCTTTTGAGGCTTACGTTGGGGTTTGGGCTTCTCCATGGAGTCGGTCACCAGCTCCACAATAGACATCATGGCAGCGTCCCCCCTTCGTGGGCCTATCCTTACTATCCTGGTATAACCACCATTTCGATCGGCAAATTCTTGTCCCCACTTATCAAAGAGCTTTGAAACCACTTTTCGATCACGTATGACTGAAAATGCCTGACGCCTTGCGTGGAGACTCGATCTCTTTGCCAAAGTAACCATTTTGTCAGCTACACGCCTAACCTCTTTGGCCCTCGGTACTGTTGTTACAATTCGACCATGCTCTAACAGCGATGTAACCATATTCCCGAGCATCGCCTTACGATGAGCTGTCTTACACCCCAATTTACGTGTTCTTCTTCGGTGCCTCATTACTCATCACCTTCTTTTTGTTCAGAGTTTTCTTCCTCGTCTGTTTTCTCCGGCTGGATCCATCCCTGAAGCTTCATTCCCAGATGCAATCCCATACCATCGAGATTTTCCTGAATTTCTTGCAAAGATTTTCGGCCAAAATTTTTTGTTTTGAGCATCTCTTGCTCTGACTTTTGTACCAGCTCACCAATGTAGTAGATATTTGCGTTTTTAAGACAATTGGCCGAGCGTACAGAAAATTCCAGTTCATCAATTTTTCGGTTCAGATATTCGAGTTTGCCTTCAAAATCAGAAGAAAGTTTTTCCTCTTCAGACTCCTCCTTCTCGTCAAAATTAATAAACACCGCAAATTGATCCTTCAGAATTTTCGCGGCATAAGCCATGGCATCCTCAGGAAAAACTGTACCATCGGTCAAGACCTCCATGGTCAACTTGTCATAGTCGGTCATCTGGCCAACACGGGCTTTGGTGACAACGAAATTGACCTTTTGCACCGGTGAAAACAGAGCATCTATAGCTATAGTATCTATGGGATGATCGGGGTCTTTATTGTTTTCAGCAGAGACGTATCCCTTGCCCCATTTAGCCAACATTTCTATCCGTAGTTCACCATTTTCTGTCAATGTGGCAATATGATGATCAGAATTCAGCACATCAACTCCACCATGTGGAGCAATTAAATCCTCGGCACGTACTTCTCCAGACCCTTGTTTTTCCAATATCAGGATTTTTTCTTCGTCTTTGAAAATTTTCAGGCGCACGCCCTTCAGATTAAGAATAATATCTGTTACGTCTTCAATTACTCCTGGTATGGTTCCAAGTTCGTGCAACACGCCTTCTATTTTTACGGAAACAATTGCAGCCCCCTGTAGAGAAGACAAGAGCACACGTCGCAAGGCGTTACCCAATGTGGTGCCATAGCCTCTCTCCAGAGGCTCACAACTGAATTTGCCATAAAAGCTTGTGTGAGTTGCGCCATTAACTTCCAATCTCTTGGGACGAATTAATTCCCGCCAGTTGCGATAGTATGGAGTCTGTTCAGCAATCATATTGTCTATCTAAGCCTCTTGAACTCCGAATATAATTAAATTCTTTTGCTCTAGGGTCAGCAGCATCACAGGTTATTACCTAAATCGAGCGATTAGCCTTTGGCAGTTAGCTATTAGTTTAATGATTATCGGTCTAGCCGCCCCAACAAGCAGGATTTTTTGTATTACAAACCTTCACCCGTTGGGTGTTATTTCTAATTAACGTAATGCCCTAATTTTTCAAAGTTAAACGCTAATGGCTAACAGCTAATCTTAGGTATTACTTACTTAGAGTAGAATTCAACTATTAGCTGTTCCTGAATTGGCATAGTTATGTGTCCTCGTTCAGGCATTGTCTTCACTGTTCCCAGCAACTTATCCTCGTCCAGTTCCAGCCACTCAGGCACACCCCTGCGGGCAATCGCCCCCATTGCCTGTTTCAGGGGAGCTATAGATTTGCTCTTCTCTGTTACCTTGATCTTGTCTCCCTGCTTTACCAAAAAAGACGGTATGTCCACTTTTTTCCCATTTATGATAAAATGTCCATGACGGACTAACTGACGAGCCTGTGATCTGGACTCAGCAAAGCCAAGGCGATAAACTACGCCATCAAGACGTCTTTCCAAGAGTACTAGAAGATTAGTACCCGTGACCCCCTTTTGACGATCAGCTTTATCAAAATAACTCCTGAATTGCGCCTCCTGTAATCCGTACATACGCCGAACCCGCTGTTTCTCTCTCAGCCGAATCCCATAGTCAGAAACTTTTATCCGGCCCTGTCCATGTTCTCCCGGCACATAACTGCGTTTTTCAAAGGCACATTTATCTGAATAACACCTGTCTCCCTTAAGAAAAAGCTTGCAACCCTCTCTGCGACACAAGCGACATCGTGGTCCTGTATATCTAGCCAAAATACTTCCTCCGGTAACTTGGAAACATATAAATAAGCCTATTAATACCTAAGATAAGCCATTAGCTGTTAGCCATTAGCGTTTAACTTTGAAAAATGGTTTCGTAATAGCAAAACATCCTGTAATCATTAAACTAATAGCTAACCGCTAAAGGCCAATCGCTTATTTTAGGTAATACTCTGATGCAGTCCTATACTCTTCGTCTCTTTGGAGATCTGCAACCATTATGAGGTATTGATGTTACGTCTCGAATAACTGAGATTTTAAATCCTGCTATCTGGAGGGCCCGCACTGCTGCCTCTCTTCCGGAACCTGGTCCCTTGAGATGTACTTCAACACTTCTCATGCCATGGTCTGCTGCTTTTCTTACAGCGTTTTCAGCCGCTACCTGTGCAGCAAACGGAGTGCCTTTCCTAGAACCCTTAAAACCCTGAGTCCCTGCACTTGACCAGGAAATTGTATTCCCCTGTTTATCAGTTATATTAATTATAGTATTGTTAAAAGTAGATCGTATGTGCACAATACCTTCCGGCACATTTTTCTTTTCTTTTCGGCCACCTCTTCTCGGTGATGCCATATTACTCCGCCCTCCGTTACTAAATTCTTCTCTTCTTTTTGACTACTGAGCGCCTGGGACCCTTTCGTGTACGAGCATTTGTTTTAGTACGCTGTCCATTAACCGGAAGTCCTCTACGATGCCTAAGCCCCCGATAACTGCCAAAATCCATCAATCGCTTGATGTTCAATGATATCTCTCTACGAAGATCTCCCTCCACTTTATAATCAGCATCGATAGTCTTTCGTAGCGCAGTGATATCTTGATCCGTCAAATCATCGGTTTTTTTGTTTCTGTCTATTTCCGACTTATCCAGAATTTGTTGGGCAGTTGTACATCCAATTCCATAAATATACGTGAGCGCAATCTCCAGCCTCTTGTTCTTTGGCAACTCAACACCTGCAATTCTTGCCACAGATCAACCCCCCTGCTATCCTTGTCTCTGTTTGTGCCTTGGATTTTTGCAAAGCACTCGCAGTATGCCTCTGCGTCGGATTATTTTGCAGTCCTTACAACGACGTCTGATTGATGCTTTAACCTTCATGGCATATTCCTCTTTGTTCTTCCGGACCGGAATTAAATCTTTTTCTGCAACTAAGATTTACCTAGCCCTATATACAACACGGCCTCTGGACAGGTCATAGGGCGATAGCTCTACAGTCACTGTATCACCAGGCAATATCTTTATATAGTGCATACGCATCTTACCTGAAATATGTGCAAGTACTTTGTGACCATTTTCAAGCTCAACGCGAAACATGGCATTAGGTAAAGTTTCAAGAACCTTTCCCTCAACCTGTATTGCATCTTCTTTGGACATTTCATTTACCTTTGTTCCTTTTTGTAATCATTCTACCTTCTTCCCTTTAGCTTGGCTCCCTTCATAAACCCTTCGTAGCTCCTGGTGATAAGATGGGATTCAATTTGAGCCATGGTATCCATTCCCACACCTACTACAATCAGAAGGGCCGTTCCACCAAAATAAAAAGGCACATTTAACTTAGAAATCAATATGCTTGGTAATACGCAAATCGCGGAAATATAAATAGCACCTATTAGGGTAATCCTGGTCAGGACCCTGTCAATATATTCAGAAGTACGCCTTCCTGGTCTGAGACCTGGGACATAACCCCCATGTTTCTTCATGTTATCTGCTATATCAACCGGATTGAAGATCATGGCTGTATAAAAATAACAGAAAAAGATAATGGCCATTACAAAGATCGTTTCATAAAATAAACTGCCGGGTCTCAGCCCCTGAGCTATGCTCTGCATCCAGGGTACCTGGATAAAACTGGCTATGGTTGCAGGAAACATCATAATAGATGATGCAAAAATCGGCGGTATTACTCCTGCAGTATTCACTTTTAAAGGCAGATGGGTGCTTTGCCCTCCATATACCTTTCGCCCCACTACTCTCCTGGCATATTGGACCGGAATACGCCTGTGGGACCGCTCCATAAAGCAGATAAATCCAATTACCCCAACCATCATCACAAGAAGAAATATAACAAGAGCCAAGTGTATATCACCAGTGCGCATCAGACTGAACGTGTCTATCATGGCTGAAGGCATCCTGGCTACAATGCCGGCAAAGATAATCAGAGAAATACCATTACCAACACCTCTTTCCGTAATCTGCTCTCCGAGCCACATCAAAAATACCGTCCCGGACATAAAGGTCAGGGCACTTAAGAGCCGAAAAGGCCAGCCGGGCTCTGCTACGACCGGAGCACCCCCCGGAGCTGTGAAACTCTCAAGAGTAATGGCTATTCCAAGCCCCTGAATAATGCTCAGGCCCACTGTACCATACCTGGTATATTGACTGATCTTCTTTCTTCCTGCTTCACCTTCCTTTTTTAAGGCCTCAAGGTGCGGAATGGCTACTGTAAGGAGCTGAATAATGATGGAGGCGCTGATGTAAGGCATTATGCCCAAAGATAAAATGGACATATTTTCAAGCGCCCCACCTGAAAACATATTAAACATACCAAACAGCGTCCCCTGGGCACGATCGAAAAAGGACGCCATGGCCGCGACATCAATACCAGGAGTAGGGATCTGGACTCCAACCCGATATACAGCCAGCATAAGCAACGTAAAACCAATGCGTTTACGCAGCTCCGGTACTTGGCCTATACCCCCTAATCCCTTAAACAATATTTGCCTCCCGGCCCCGGTCCGTAATAATCTCTATTCGTCCACCGGCAGTCTCTATTTTATTTTTAGCAGTTTCACTGACCGCGTGAGCGCGAACTGTTACCGGCTGCTGTATCTCCCCGTCACCTAATATTTTTAAGAGATGATTGCGTTTACGTACTAGTCCCAATGCTTTCAAAACAACGATATCCACCACTCCTTCATGCTTGATCTCTGACAGATCACCAATATTCAATACGCCATAGACTTTTCTAAAGCGGTTCTTGAAACCCCTCTTCGGGAGTTTTCTATACAACGGCATCTGACCGCCTTCGAACCCTGGACGGATACTGGCGCCGGATCGGGATTTTTGGCCATTCTCACCGCGGCAGGCCGTTTTCCCATGTCCAGACCCCTGTCCTCTTCCAACGCGTTTTTTCGCACGTTTGGATCCGGGATGAGGTCTTAATGAATCCAATGTAATCATATGGGCTCCTGATAAATAAATTCCTAAATTATGCCGTTGTTTTTTCCACGGTTTTGCCACGGCACTTTGCCCTGGATACAGAAACACGTAGAACTTCCAGACCATTAAATGTAGCATGCATTACATTGTGCGGATTTTTGGTGCCGAGGCACTTTGTCAATATATCCTGAATTCCCGCTGCTTCCATAATCGCTCTTACTACAGCTCCGGCTATAACTCCTGTACCAGGTGACGCGGGTTTCAACAAAACCCTGCCTGCCCCAAAATGTCCAATCACCTCATGGGGTATTGTTTTGCTTACCATCGGTATCTTGATCATAGACTTAGTGGCTTTCTCACGGGCTTTTCTGAGGGCCTCAGGAACTTCTCTGGCCTTTCCCATGGCAAAACCAACCTTGCCGGCCCCATCACCTACCACTGAAAGAGCACTGAAGCTAAAACGTCTTCCACCTTTGACTACCTTAGCCACCCGGTTAATATAGACCACTTTTTCTATCAGTTCCTGGTCATTATCTATATGTTTTTCCTGCAACGCCACCCCCTTACAGCAGCTACCTATTATAATTCAGATTAGAATTCAGAAATCAAGACCGACTTCTCTAGCCGCATCAGCAAGAGCCTTGATTCGGCCATGATAAAGATATCCGCCACGATCAAATGCTATGGTATTTACGCCGTTTTCCTTAGCCCTTTGGGCGATAAACCTGCCGACCTCTTTGGCCATAGCTTTTTTGTCTTCAAGATCGCCTGCCTTGCTTTTGATCTCAGGCGTTAACGAAGAAGCAGCCACAATTGTGACACCTTGTTCATCATTGATAATCTGAGCGTATATGTGTTTGCTGCTTCGAAACACCACCATCCGCGGGCGCTCTGCTGTCCCTGATATATGCTTTCGTATGTGCTGTTTACGCCTTAAACGCGCCTTCAGCCTAGGGCTGGTTTTTGCCATAATTATTTCCATATGCAATATTGCTGATAAGAAACGTACAATAAATAACTTGAACAAATTAATGTTTTTTTTGCCGTCTTCTTCGTTGCTCGTCGATCACATAACCCGTTATGCTCGCTCCTCGCGCCTTGAATACAACAAAAAATCCTATTAATTTTTGTTCAACTTATTTATCTCCCGCTCCTAATTCTAAAATCCATAACTACTGTGCAGCAGTCTTTCCAGCTTTGCGGATTATTTGTTCATCCGCATACCTGATTCCCTTGCCTTTATAAGGCTCTGGTGGCCTAAGAGACCTAATTCTCGAAACCGTAAGTCCCAAAAGCTCCTTATCATATCCTTCCAGGATTACCCGAATTTCCTTTTGCCGCTCTACCCGAGCCTTGATTCCTTCAGGAAGAGGAAATTCTATTGGATGAGAATAGCCAACGTGAAAAATCAGCTCAGTATCCTTCTCCTCAATTTTATATCCGACTCCTATTACCAGAAGCTCACGCGTAAATCCTTTTGTGACCCCGACTACCATGTTGTTTATAAGTGTTCGGAACAACCCATGAATTGAGCGACCCTGCTTTGTATCATCAGCTCTCCTGACTATCAGGTGTTCACCATCTTTTTCAACACTTGCCAACGGATGGATTTCCCTACTCAAAGTACCTTTGGGACCCTGAACAGTAATAATACGTCCATCTATCGTGACATTGGTCCCTGAAGGAACATTTATGGGTTTTTTACCGATTCGAGACATAAAAAAACTCCAGACTACCAAATAGCGCAGAGAACTTCTCCGCCTACGTTATTTTGCCTGGCCTCGACATCAGTCATAATGCCCCTTGATGTAGAAACCAGTGCAGTGCCAAGCCCAGATCTTATCTTTGGAATTGTGCCTTTTTTACAATATACCCGGCATCCGGGCGTGCTTATTCGCTTTAATCCGAGAATAATAGGCTGCCCATCAGAGTATCTGAGAAACAAACGAAGAATTTTCTGCCGTCTGTCCTTGAAAATACGAAAGTTGCTTATATAGCCCTCTTTTTTAAGAAGTTTTGCAATTTCCACCTTCAAATTAGAGGAGGGAATATCAACTCTCTCATGCCTTGCTTTATTGGCATTTCTGAGCCGTGTAAGCATGTCCGCTACAGGATCAGTCATAGACATATTCAAGCTCTCCCAAATGTATGCAGTTGTATAGCTACCAACTAGCTTTGGTTACCCCGGGAAGTATTCCCTGGGATGCCATTTTTCTGAAACATATTCTGCATAAGCCAAATTTTCTGATAAAGGCACGTGGACGGCCACAAACCGGACATCTATTATACTTTCTGACACCAAACTTGGGTTTCCTCTGTGCCTTATTTATCAACGCCTTTTTAGCCAAAGGTCTCTCCTCAATGAACTCTACCCACGAAACGGCATACCTAAAACGTGCAACAAGTACCGAGATTCATCATCGGTTTTTGCACTCGTAACTATCGTCACATTCATTCCCTTGATCTTGTCTATTTTGTCATAGTCGATCTCTGGAAAGATAATCTGTTCCTTAACGCCCAAGGTGTAATTACCCTTTCCATCAAAAGCCTTTGGCGATACGCCCCTGAAGTCCCTGATCCGTGGAATAGCAATGTTAATAAACTTTGTAAGAAAATCATACATTCGTTGCTTTCTGAGGGTCACACGACATCCTATGGGCATTCCTTCTCTTACCTTAAAGGCTGCAATTGATTTCTTGGCCTTTGTGACTAACGGTTTTTGTCCGGATATAAGAGTTAATTCCTTAACCGCAGAGTCTAGAATTTTTGGATTTTCAATTGCCTCGCCAAGCCCCATATTCAAAATCACTTTTTCGATTTTGGGCACCTGCTGGGAATTCTTATATCCAAAATGTTCCATTAATTCCGGAACATATTCTTTCTTATATCTCTCTTCTAAGAGAACCATGCCTGAATGCCTCCACAAGGCCTACTTTTTTTCTGTCGGGATGACCTCACCGCATTTCTTACAGACGCGGACTTTGTTGCCATCTCCTAGAATCTTCCTGGATATTCGCGCTGACTCAGTACATTTGGGGCAAATTAGCATGAGATTAGATAAGTGGATGGATGCTTCCTTTTCTAAAATGCCGCCTCCTGTACCAGGACCTGGTTTTGTATGGCGCTTGACCATCTGTGCGCCCTCAACAAGTGCTCTTTCCTTTGCAGGCAGAATGGAAAGGATTTTGCCGACCTTTCCCTTGTCCCGGCCGCTCTTTACCATTACCCGGTCATTTTTTCTCAGATATGTCTTTACGGTTTGCATTGATCCGGTCTCCCTGGACTAAAGCACTTCGGGTGCAAGCGATATTATCTTCATATAACGCTTTGCCCTTAATTCCCTGGCCACCGGTCCGAAAATCCGAGTACCTACCGGTTCTCCATATTGATTTATCAAAACCGCTGCATTCTCGTCGAACCGTATCCAAGAACCATCAACCCGGGATATCTCCTTTTTGGTCCGTACTACAACGGCTTTAACCACTTCACCTTTTTTCACTTTAGAATTTGGTATGGCCTCCTTGACCGAAACAACTACCGTATCCCCTATACTTGCCACACGCCTACGAGTTCCACCCAAGACGCGAATACAACACACGCGTTTTGCACCGGAATTATCCGCGACATTTAATAATGTTTCTTGCTGGATCATGATATGATCCTTTCCTTCCTTTTTCTATTCTAGAGAGCCTTTTCAACAATTCCTTTAACAAGCCAACGTTTGCGTCGACTCAGGGGACGATACTCTTCTATTAGAATTTTATCACCTATTCTGCAGCTATTTTCTGCATCATGAGC
>JAYEMY010000352.1:0-835 GCA_034718455.1 Thermodesulfobacteriota bacterium | reverse complement strand
GTGGATGCTGGACTCGCCGAACGACCTTAACAACCACTGTTTTTTCCATCTTGTCGCTGGCAACAGTACCAATAAGTGTTTTGCGAGATTTTTTGTCGGCATTCATGCCCTGCTCCATTACTAGACCTCTGAACCAACAACTTTTTCTGCAAGTACTGTTTTAGCTCTTGCTATTGAACGCCTCACAGTACGAATCCTCATTATGTTTTCCAATTGGTGCGTGGCTTGCTGAAACCGCAGATTAAAAAGCTCCTGTCGAAGGTCCTTTTCTTTCTGTTGAATTTCCTCTATGCTCAGTTCCCTAAGTTTATCAGCTACGCTCATGGCATTTCACTCCTGGCGATAATCTTAGTAGGAATGGGCAGTTTATATTGTGCCAGCCTCAGAGCCGCCCTGGCGGAAACCTCATCTACACCCTCCATCTCATAAAGCATCCTTCCTGGCTTTATCAGTGCCACCCATGAATCCACTGCACCCTTACCCTTACCCATTCTGGTCTCGGCAGGCTTACTGGTGACAGGCTTGTCCGGAAATATTCGTATCCATATTTTTCCACGACGCTTGACGCACCTTGTAATAGCGATCCGGGCGGCCTCTATCTGCTCGGCTGTGATCCTGCCACGGCCAATAGCCTTAAGGCCGTAATCGCCAAAGGACAGGCTGTTTCCGCGTTGTGCCATGCCTTTTATGCGGCCTTTTTGTTGTTTCCGATATTTGACTTTCTTTGGGCTAAGCATTTATTCCTCTCCAGCAGGAACAGGCGAATACTGTCAACTATATTTCCATTGCCGCAACTTCAGACTCTTTGTCAGGCAGGACTTCTCCCTTGAACACC
>JAYEMY010000351.1:0-7349 GCA_034718455.1 Thermodesulfobacteriota bacterium | reverse complement strand
TCCCAAGAAGCAGACATGCTTCTTTTCCTTTCAGGGCGGCAACCGCGGACTCAAGCCTGTGATGGATTTCCAGGTCCCCACTCATGAGCCTGGAGGCCCGGGCCCCTGCACCCCATTTCTCCATGGCCTTTTTTGCCCCTTCAATAAGGGCAGGGTGATCAGCCAGACCCAAATAATCATTGGAGGAAAAATCAACAAGGGTCTTCCCCTCAGTCTTTATCATCCCTCTTTGTGACGCTTCCAGGGGAAAAAGAGATCTAAGCAGCCCGGCCTCATTCTGAAACCTCAATTCAGAGTCAATAAAATCCGTAATATTCTCAAAAGAATCCATATCTGATTAGGAACGGGAGATAAATAAGTTGAACAAAAATTAACAGGATTTTTTGTTGTATTCAAGGCGCGAGGAGCGAGCATAACGGGTTATGTGATCGACGAGCAACGAAGAAGACGGCAAAAAAGACGTTAATTTGTTCAAGTTATTTATTGTACGTTCCTTACTGCAAATCTTGATTTAAAGGCTTCAAGTTTTCAGTGGTAAGAAAACAATCCCGAGTCATTTTTCCCTTGAATTTGATCAATTTCTCCTTGAATTTGATCAATTTTATCCTCAGACCATATACCCGAAGGATGATCCATATTATTAAGAACAGTTATCACCTCTGCCTTTCTCAGCACTGTGTTCTGCTGCGTATCAATGTATCCGTTCTTCACAACAGAAAGGATAGTCTCATCCATCAGGCCGGCAGATTCCCCAGTGTCAACGACCTTGCAGTAATCCATTCGTGCCTTATTGTTATGGAATTCGATTTGGACTATGTGGTTGGCCTTAAGCAGCCGGATGAGTTTCCTGTGGATGGATCGGAAGTTTTTGCTCAGCATACGGCCAGTTTTGTCAAAACAGTCCTCTTTTGCCTTTATGGTTTCATCAAGATTTTCAAAGGCATCCAAGACATCAAACAGGTTTAGATACCAGTCCTTTTCTCTGGCTTGAAAAATCTGTTCCTGCTCACGGAGAGCATGGCCCAACTCAGCTATCTCCAACTGGAATTTGATAAGTTTCTCTCTCAGTAACTCTTTTTCCCTTTTCATAAATGACACTCTTGCACATAAATTGAGCGATTAGCTATTAGTTTAATGATTATCGGTCTGCCGCCCTGACAAGCAGGAAGTTTTACTATTACAAACTTTCACCCATTGGGTGTTATTTCTAATTAACGTAATACCTTGATTTTGCAAAGCTAATCGCTAATGGCTAACAGCTAATCGCTTAACTTAAGGTCAAAACAAGAGAGATACTCTAAGCTCGATAGGGTTTGCGTTTTAGACCGGGTCAAATCCAACCGATCCCGGAGGGATTTAAGATCAATAAATTGTAAAAATTCCTGAGTTATTCCGGCAATCGGGTCTATGAGTTCTTTTTGGGCTGCAGCTATTTCCTTGATGTCATATTTTCTCTCCCTCATGGCAAAGGCAGCAGCCTGGATTATATCCTGTTTTGTGGGGTGTTTATTAATACATAATATCTTGTAAGGATTCATGAACTTACCTTCAGTCAGAATGTTTGGCTCTTATTGTAAATTTTGTCCAGAATGGGATGGGATTCATCCACGTCGGCGCACCATTTGTATAATTCCCTCAGGAAAAAGGCCTTTCCCGTACTGTCCATATCATGTCCATCGAGTTCCTCCAGATTACGTTCCATAAATTCGAAAAATAAGTCCCTTACCTTCTCATTCTCGGACATTGCGGCTATCCTGCATGCCTTGCCCATCTTGTGTCTGCTCAGCGCATGGTTGAGTTTTTCAATTTCAACGTTTGTTTTAACGTGACCCAGCAGACCACGGGCAAATTCGTTTTCAGGATTGAGTTTAAGAGCTTTTTTTATAGTAGTATTCAAAACCTTGGAGTTCATCCGATGTATGTTGAACATTATTATGGCCCGCCTGCTCATCACCAGTGATAAGGCATCCTTAATCCCCTTTGTTGGTCTTCTTGAGTGTAATTCACTCAGGACATCCTCATACAGACGCAGTTTATCCGGTTCATGAGAGTCAATGGCCTTGTCAATTAATTCTTGTTCGTACTTTGACGTCTTGTTGAACAGGTTAACCACTGTCTCAATATACGGTCTTGACAGGTCCTCCCCTTCTTCTAGGCACTGCAGTCCGCAGGCAAACTGCACCATCTCCACACAGTAGTCCACGAACTCGGATTCTCCCGCATCATACGAACCGGACACCGGCAGACCGGCAAGGGCCTTGTCGTATTGTCGGTTCTTAAGATAAAACAGGCTCGGCCCTGCAGATGAATAGTAACCACCGGTCTGCAGGTAATGTTCCAAATCAGTAAAAAAGTCCCTGTTGTCCCGAATTAATTGAATTATCTGTCCGGATTTCCCGAATCTCACAGCAAACTGTGGAGAGCAAATCAGACAGGAAAGGGCTTCCCTGTCCCCGACAATGGCTTTGATATCCTCCACCAGCTTTTTCTCCACATTCCAACAGGCCAAAGCCGCCTTTGAAGACTTGTCTCCAACATCTGCGTACTTTTTTAACAGGTCCTCTGCTTTCCGGATGAGAGCCCGGCGTACATTGTCCCTCTCTTCCGGCCTTGCGGAAAACTTCCCTGATATCTCAGGATTGTACACTGTGGTAAGCCAAAACATAATAAAATCAGACAGGTGCTTTCCTGATATCTCGGCAAGCTTGAAGAAGGTCTTTGCATACAGAGTCAGCAAATCCGCTTCCATCTTAGAGGGAATGGGAAAGAGCAGTTCCCTGATGGTCTCGTACTGTTCCTCCTTCCAGAGTTGATCAATCCACGCATACTTGCAGTACTCCACAAGATCCCCGATGCTGCTATCCCCGGAAGAATCTACAATAGATACTCCCTCCTTGTAGATGCCGGCAAAATCCTCGGAATGCTCAAAGCGATCATAGAGATCCGCTGCCAACAGGGATTGCACGGATGCCCTTTGTTTCAGGAATGCGCTGTCATCGGATTCAATGGGACCCCAGATATTCAGACATTGGGGGTACTTGCCCACCTTGGCCAGGGCAAAGCCATAATCGTACATGGCTGAGTAATCTGACAACGTGAGGTCTTTAAATGCTGAGACCGCATCGTCGTATTTTCCTGCCCTGACTAAGCAATGGGCTATTTTGAAGCGGGTATCTTTCCCTTTCTGTGTACCATGCCTATACAGACCAGCAGCCTTCTCATACTCTCCTGATGCCTCAGCCTGTCTTGCAGCATCAATGGAATCACTGCCGGACAGATCTCCCTTCAACTGGCCTATTCTCTCACAGATCCAGTCCTCTCCGGAAATTCCATATGCCTGCTCAAAGCACCTGAGGGCCTCCCTAAGCTTACTTTTTTTGGCGTACTTCCTGGCCTTCTTGACCAGGTCCTTTGCCTTGAGTTGCCCTATCTCCCTTACACATATCTTGATTTTCTCCGTGATGTCATCCTGTACGGAAATCCTGTCGGCCTTCTCAAATTCCCTCTTGGCCAGGGGGTAATTTCCTCTATTGAAGAACTTCTCTGCCTTTGCCAGTATAGAATCCCTGTTTTGTGGCCTTTTTTTCATAATCGTTTGGAAATATCTTTTTCTACTCCAGCAACATCCAGATCCTCTGCCCCGGCTGCAACAGTATATCCAGTTTGAGATTGGAGATCTGTTTTGCCATTTCTTCTGTCCTGTAAAACTTCCCGGCTACTGACCGTAGAGTGTCACCTTCAGCTACTGCGTAGTTCCAGTAGGTCCTGTCCCCCTCCGTCATACTCATCTTAAAGTAGATATCCCTAACCAACTTGGTATCTTTGAGGATTTTCACCCGAACACCATCTCCAATTTTATATATCCTGAGATAGGGATTGTGCTCAAACAGGACCGGATAATATCGTCCTGAACCATAATACCTCTCTGAAATATCCCACAAGGTATCCGTATCTACAGCATCATATACCCAGAAATCCATTTCCCCCAAAACCACGGGCAAAATTTCTGCCTCTTGCTTCCTCTTAGAGACTCCCGAAGGTCTCTCTTCAGTTGCGTTGCATGTAGACTGGGTGCTCAAGGCTGAAAGTTGAGCACCAGGTTGATCAGACTTCAGACCCGCAGCTTCCACACTTGCATTTATGCCGATCACGCAACCCGAAAAGTATTTTTGCTGATCCATCAATAATGATTCAATCCTTTTGAATTGATAATACTGAAAAATGGTTATGGCGGTTACCAGACAGATAACCATGGCAATAGCATAAAATGTGATGTTCCAGGCCCTTGGACCCTTCACATCTCTGACCGGCTCGTCAGGAAAGGAATCCAGGATCTTGAAACAGGTCAGATCTGCATCGCATTGAGGGCATTTGGCCTTGTCAGGATGGATATGCTCCAGACCGCATACCGGGCAGGAAGTTTCAGATGTCACTTATCTCTTGATATCCTTGTAGATTACGCCGGTTTTGGCTTCATATTTATTCACGACATCATAGACCTCCGGCATTATCTCTTTTATCAGCGAAGCTGCTTTATCGGCTTTACCTTCACGAAATGTATCCAATATATCATTGATATACTGATAAAATTTGGGTGCCTTAGAGGGATCGGTCTCCATACAAAAATCTCCGGCCTTTTGGATCTCCATAAGTAAACTGACAACCAGTCCGAGCCTGTTATGAAGGATGTCCTTCAGGTCATCAAGCGCCCTGACATTTTCTTCATAGGTTCCATGCTCATCCATCTCCTCCAGCCGCTTCACGCTCTTTCGTATCGCAGCCTGGTCCTTCGGCGCGATGGCAGGGCCAAAGTCATCAAGAGCTGACTCAGCGTAAAATATAGTGGTCTTACTGGTGTTTTCCTCAGCAGCCATCTTCCGGGCTTTTTCGATTTTGAGAGCCGCCTGCTCGCAGATAGTCTCGTCCACACGGCCTGTATCAGTATCAACCACTCTGTTGATGTCCTTTATGGCCGACAGTGAGCGGGAAACCATATCAATTATGACATACTCGGTATACTGCTTCTGGTTGGCCTCACTGATAACCTCTTCCAGAGACAGAAATAACTTCTCATCGGCCTTGCCCCTGGACAGGGTCTTTGACAACTGGACCTCCGGATGTTCCTTCAGGGCTGCTGTAACCTCGATGATATTGTTCTCGTCAATTTTCAGGGTAATCTCTACGTGCAACGGGCCTTTCTTGCCTTCCTCCTCAGAATGGTCATCCGTGTCTATACCCAGCCACAGGTCTCCTATGGACTCCTCCTGTTCGTTCACCATGTTGTAGAACTTCATGTGGACCAGTTTCTGCTCCGGGTGGACCAGCCTGAAGACTTCTGTCTTTTCACATGGCAGAGGAGTATTCTTCTCCACAAACAGGTGCCTCTCATCGTTCTCCAAATAGATGTAGTAATCATGGGCAGCGGAATGGACAATGTCAAACACCCCATGCTCAATAGTGAACTTCTCAAGATCAAATCCACATTCTTTACAGACAGTATCCGACTGGGAGACAGTGAGGCCGCACTGGGGGCACTCATAGGTGTCCGACAGCCGGTGACTCAAAATGGCCGCACCTTCCGCAATTGCAAGCATGGGCCTGTCGTGGACCAGTATCTTTTCTTCCCCAAACTCTTGTTTCATCGCCTTCACGACCATGGGAATCCGTGAGCTTCCCCCAACCAGGAGACATTTGTCAATCAGGTCCGGAGTAAAATGGATATCCTCAAGCATCCTCCGGGTGAGCTTGATGATGTTCTCGACAGTGGGAGCGATGATTTCATCGAATTGATCCCGTGTCAGCTCTACGTCCACATCAACACTGTCATTGTCACTGTCTTTCAAGACTCCAAGTATCTCGATATAGGTCTCCTCTTCAGCACTTAAGCGGATTTTGGCTTGTTCCACCTTTGCTTTCAGCTCCCCGATAAAGCGATTTTTCTGTTTATCATCCTGGTTTTCTATAAACTTCGCCATATCATCTATATGATATTCCCTGGCAGTCTCTTTCAGGACATAATCGGCAAGGAGACGGTCAATATCATCGCCTCCAAGCCACATGTCACCCCCCTTGCCATGTTCGATGAACTGCCCACCGCTTATTGTCAATACGGATAGGTCAAAGGTGCCCCCGCCAAAATCAAAGACAAGGACCGTTTTTGTATCGTCGCCCTTGACGGCATCCACTCCAAAAGAAATGGCGGCGGCTGTAGGCTCGGGAAGCAGCCTGCGGACCTTTAATCCTGCCATGGCCGCTGCAGTCCTCGTGACGTGTTTCTGCTTATCGTTAAAATAGGCTGGCACGGTGATTACCGCATACTCCACATTATCACCAAGGACCTCTTCTGCATCCATACGGATTTTGTCCAGGATCTTGGCGGATATCTCCTCAGGAGTGTACTCTTTTTTGCCCAAAATAATGGCCAGGCTGTTTTCCGATCCCTTGGAATGGCGCTCGATCCGATAGCTCAGTCTGCGGCTCTTCAGAAGCTCCTGTATCTCTCTATCCTGATAGTTCCTTCCCATCAGCCGCTTGACAGCCGTTATTGTGTTTTCCGGATCTTGCTTCATCCACTCCAGGGCATCTTTGCCCACCACGTACTCCAGTTTTGAAAAGACCAATCCCTTCTTTTTAATGGTGACACAGGAAGGTGTGATGAAGTCTCCTTCAGCATTTTTTAAGATCTCTGTATGTACTCCCTTGATCGCTGCCACTGAGTTTGTCGTTCCCAGATCAATCCCTATTGACTTGGACATTAGTAATCTTCCTCTCTTGATTTTTTAGACATACAATTCATAAAACCTCAAAATTTACTCTATTGCAAGTTGTGAGAAGAAAAAAAGAGAACCAAAAAACAGGTCGGATTGTAGCAGGATATGGATAATAATGTATAATTCCGCTGGGAAAATGTTAAAAATATCCAACCAAGTATCTATCCCTGATAATGAAATCGAGGTTAGCGCTATTCGTGCTCAGGGGGCGGGAGGCCAAAATGTAAACAAGGTCTCCTCCGCAGTACACTTGCGCTTTGATATCAGGGCTTCATCACTTCCTGATTTTTATAAAGAGAGGCTCTTAATGTTGCATGACCAGCGCCTCACGAAAGAGGGAGTAATTGTTATTAAGGCGCAGCAATACCGTAGCCGGGAAAGCAACAGGGAAGAGGCGTTGATCCGGCTCCAAGAATTCATAAAAAGCGCAGCGGTAATTCACAAAAAGCGAAGACCTACTAAACCGACACGAAGCTCTCGTAAAAAACGTTTAGATCGAAAAACCAAACGGGGAAAGGTCAAGGCTTTAAGAGAAAAGGTGAGCAGGGGGGAAATTGAAGATTGATGGCATCCTTCATA
>JAYEMY010000350.1:0-1701 GCA_034718455.1 Thermodesulfobacteriota bacterium | reverse complement strand
GTGTTGACCGGAATTCACATAGGTATATATGGTGAGGATCTGCCCAAAAAAACCTCCCTTTTAGACCTGTTGAAAAGGCTATGCGCGGCCTTTCCGCAATTGAGATTTCGTTTAAGCTCCATAGAACCCTCAGAACTCACCCCGGACATGATATCATGGGCAAGCTCCACTCCAAATTTTTGTCCACACTGGCACATTCCTCTGCAAAGCGGTTCTGATAACATTCTGAAACGGATGAACCGCCACTACACATCTTCTTATTACAGGAATCTTATTATGGAGCTGAGGACTGCCATGCCTGACGCAGCCATAGGGGCGGATGTGCTGATAGGATTTCCAGGGGAAGAGGAGCCTGTTTTTGAAAAAACAATGGAATTGATCTCGGAACTCCCTATTACATATGTCCATGCATTTCCATTTTCCTCCAGGCCGGGGACTGTTGCTGCGGCAATGAATAATATGGTACCGAAAAAAGAAAAGGCAAGAAGAGGCAGGGCTGTCAGGAATCTGGGAAACGAGAAAAAACAGGCCTTTCACCTTTCCCAGGTAGGAAAAATATTTGAGTGCCTTGTGGAGCAGCAAGATAAAGAGACAGGTCTGTGGAAAGGGCTTACTCCAAACTATATCCCTGTGCTGATTGAGGAAACCGGAAGAGACCAGGCAGATCTCAGAAATCAGATCCTGCCGGTCCGAATCACAAAGGCTGAAAAGGGAATGGCTTTTGGGACATTATTAAAATAGCGATCCTATCCAAGTTCTCCGACACGGAGACCCCTCACATTTTTCCTCATGTATTCACTGTCTTTTATTACATCAGAGATGTTAGTACTGTTGACGAGGAAAATCCTTGGGGCGTCTTTGTCTCTGAGCAGCCGGAGCGGCTCAAGAAAGACGGGTTCAACCCCCATTGAGGCCAAGGCATCCATAAAGCCTGTCCCCTCCGCATAGTCACTATCCATGTCTGCCATGAGTTCAATCATGGCTTCCATACCATTCAGGGTCAAAAGCCTGGCAATAGCCCCGATGATTGTGGTATTGCCACATATGCATGCCCACTTGGCCGCCTTTATGGAATAGCGGTTCCCGTTAAAGGAAACGGCCACACCTTCTGCGTTTCTGACCAGCTCCAGGGCCTGTACATCAGTAATACTGTCTCCTACGTAAAGCACTTCTGATAAGGTAAGCCCTGTCTTTTTGAGACTATTTTCAACAGCCCTTGCCTTTTCAAAGCCGCCAACCGGATTTATATCGGACAGTATCTTTCCTATCCGCATTTTTGGGATCTCTTCCCAAAATATGGTATCCAGCCGGCTCACCAGTGCCAGGTTCTCATTGCTGAGATCTTTGATATTCTTTGTCTCTTCAGGCCAGGAAACAAGGGGTTGGCCGGCAATCTCCGAAGCCAGTTCCTCAAGTCTGTTTTGTTCCTGTTCCGTGAGTTCATATTGGTCCAAGTCCACGGCAGTGCAGTAGACCTGATCTTCAGGAAAACCGGATACCTTGCAGAGCGCATGGAGATAGGAACAATAGCTAGTGCTTATGATAAAGGTAGGCATTAAACCGGCTACCTTGGAAAGCATATCCTTTGCCCCTGGAAGGAGCATTAAGGTGCTTTCTGAAAATTCCTCCATTTTTTTATTGGTAGCCCCGCAAGCCATTAAAAAAGGAAGAACCAGCTTGAGAGTGTCCCCTGCCTTGTAA
>JAYEMY010000349.1:0-1708 GCA_034718455.1 Thermodesulfobacteriota bacterium | reverse complement strand
AACGCATCCCATGCCGCACCTGCTGCCAGAAATTCCTCAATAGAAAATTCCATTGCTTCTTGTTCCATTGCATTCATAAATCTATTTACTATAAATGCACAGGGATGAGATAATGGAATGTCGTGGCCTAAGAGTATCGGAGGTGCTGCTGTCCACAGCCTGAAAGAACCCCTGTATTTTTTTAGCATATCTGATGAAAGAAGCTGTACCGGGACCGCCACAGGTATACCCGTTTTTTTCGCAGAACGTAACAACACAGGTCCCCAACTCCTTGGTCCCCATGCCACTATTACCTGTGCCCCTTCTTCTTTGAATTGCCGTAACTGTGAAATCACATCAGTGTCATGCAGCCCAAAGTCTTGGAATGGTAGAATGCGCAAGTGATATTCCGGTCCATAGCCCTGAAGCCACAACGAAGCCCTCTTTCCCTCTGCGTTGTCAGCCACAAGGGGGGCTACCGGTTCAAGGCCGGCTCTGGCAAATTGCCGGAAAAGGGCCTTTATTGCAGGTCCAAGGCTCTGAGAGATGCTATATGTCCAGGAAACAGATTCCTTCTTTCTGAAGGGTAAAAGAGGGTCATCTCCGGATGTCAACACCGTGGGTACATTGTGTGCCTCTGCATAGTTTCTCAGGACCGGAACCAGGGTTTCACTTGTGGGACCCACCAAGGCTACCACCTTTTCCTGTTCAATAAGTTTCCCTGCCTCGATTAACAATTTGCCAGGTTCACCTCTGGTGTCAGCCACTATCAACTCAAGAGGCCTGCCGCCGATTCCCCCCTGGGAGTTAAGACACTCTACGGCCTTTCTCGCAGCCATATATGCAGCCTGGCCCTCTTTGCGGTGGTCTCCTGTAAGATCCAACAGCCCACCTATAGATATCGATAAGGCATTCCTGCGGCACACTGCTTTATCAACAATCAGCACACTTGCAACAACAAATAAAAAAAGGCAGCACAGGGTCTTAAACCCCGGAGCTGCCTTAGGTAATTTTCGGTTCATATAGTCTCTGAAGCGACTTCTATTTTATCTTTGCAAGCTTTTTCTTGGCTACGCTCATTTGTGAGCTCTTTGGGTATTTTTGGATGAGTTTGTTAAGTACTATTTTTGCACTTTCATTGTCTCCGAGCTTTGCAAAGGCAATGCCCTGTTTCAGCAAGGAGTCAGGCACTTTGTTACTTTTTGGATACCGACTTATTACCTTCTGGTATTCCAGAATTGCCTCTTCAAATCGTTGCAGGTTGAATTCACACTCACCCATCCAGAAATAGGCATTTGCGACCCTTTTCCCATGGGGGTGTTTTTCTATATATGTCCTAAGGGTCTTCTTAGCATCCTTGTACTTTTTCTGTTTAATTAGGTCTAAGGCCTGCTGATATAGGTCTACTGCACCCTGTGCGGCATTCTTCCTGGCCTGCTCCACCTCCTTTGTCACCCTGGTAGAGGCTTGAAGCAGTTTGACTTCATCTCTCAGATTTTCTACTTGTTTTTTGAGATCCTCTCTGAAGCGAACTGTTTCCTCTTCCTCCTGCTCATTTTTGTGGCCAACCTGGTCGATCAGGCCGTTCATCCTGAGGAGTTCTGCCTGCAACTCGTCCATCCGGTTTACAAACTCTGCCTGTCGACTCCTCACAGAGGCTATCTCCTGAGCCTTTCCCGTATCCGCGACTTCCTGCTTCAGAGAATTAATCTGATTGCTCAAGACACGG
>JAYEMY010000348.1:0-7386 GCA_034718455.1 Thermodesulfobacteriota bacterium | reverse complement strand
CATTGCCAAACGGTATATGCATCAAGGCCTGTCACTTTCTGATCTTATTCAGGAGGGTAACCTCGGTCTTATGCGAGCGGTTTTCAGATTTGATTATACAAAGGGCAACAAGTTTTCTACATACGCAAGTTGGTGGATACGCCAGGCTATTACCAGGGCCATCCTGGACAAAACCCGCACAATACGCCTTCCAGTACATTTTTTAGAACTTCGTAGTCAGTTTTTTAAGGCGTTCTATGCCCTCCTCAAGGAACTTGGCCGGGAACCTATCCCTGCTGAGATTTCACTGCGAACCGGGCTGCCCTTGGAAAAAATCTTGTCTATTCTGGAGGCATCAAAGGAACCGGTCTCTTTGGAGACCCCGGTTGGCAATGAAGACAGCACGCTAGGGGACTTTATTGAAAACATGGATATTGTCTCTCCTTACGAGATAGTGCGGGAGAGGGAGCTTACCGAGCGGATTAAGGGTATCCTGGCTACTCTCAGCCCAAGGGAGGAGAAAATTATTCGCCTCCGCTTTGGGATAGGTGAGGACAGTGAATATACCCTTGAGGAGATAGGCAAGCGCTTCAATGTGTCACGCGAGCGCATTCGCCAGATAGAGAAGAAAGCCCTGAACAGATTAAGACACTCGAGTCGCCGGGAGCGTCTGAGGTTTTTTCTTGGCTAGGGTCCTGGGGTCCACACTGATTTATTTTTGTCCACCGAGTTGATTACCAAACCAGTCAAAATTTTTGGAGTAAAGTAAGTTGATTTGTGGGGCATAATAAGTCCTGTATCAGCCACATCCAGGACCTGATTAACCGGTGTTGGTCGCAAGATAAAAAGTACATCGTTTTCATCTAATGCCTTAGCGGCACCTGGTGCGTCTATTGTGAACTTTATGGTCTTTCCCGCCTCCATGCCCTGGGGGTTAATTTTAAAGACTCCTTTGATAATGACCTTTTCCAGCAGCATTACATCGAGTTTCGACAGAGCGGGGTGTAGGTGCGATAATAGTCTGTTTTGATCCGTCGCTTTCTGCCACCAGATTTGTGCTGTTTTTCTTTTTCCAAAAACTACTCCAATCCCTTGCCTCTGCGGTTTTTCATCAAGGCATTGAATTAAATTGGTACACAGTTGCTCTGGTTCCAGATTTTTTGTATGAGAGATTTGTTCAATATCAAACACCCCAGACGCCGTAGTTTCTACGAGCTTTAGATCCAAGGCCTCCGGCAGGGTGATAACCCTGTGAACCGGAAGGATTACAAGGCCGGGGTCTTCAGCGTCTACGAGATAAACCATCAGGTAGTTATAAGGCTTTGACGGATCTTTTCCATAAACCTTTTGCATCTCGTTTCGGTATTTAATGGCGGTGGTGTAGCGGTGGTGACCGTCAGCTATATACAGAACAGTTTCCATCAGACACTCATGAAGAGATTTCAGCTTGTCCACGTCAGTTATCTTCCATAACCTATGGGTATTCCCATCCTCGTCTTTTACGGTATAAAGCTCTTCTCTCTCAGATTCGGCTAAGATACGGGCAGTATCCGGGCTGTGGCGATAGAGAATGAAAACTTGGCTGAACTGGGCCTCTGTAGCTTGCAGCAGACGAAATCTATCTTCCGTCACCCCGTCGAAGGTCCGTTCATGAGGGCGCACAATTCGATTCTCCCAGTCCTCTATACGCACCAATGCCACAAATCCTTTTCTGCATGAATTGCCACCTGTGGTCGAAAAGCTGATATCATAGGGATAGATAGCAGGCCCATTTTTTTGCTCTAAGATTTTTTTGGATAACCAACTTTCAAATTTCTTTTTTGCGCAGGTATATTTATCTACTTTATGCGTCCCGCTGAAATCAGGCTTGGGTAATTCAAGTGAAAAGATGTTGCAGCGATTTCTTGATACAAGGCTATCCCGTTTCTCATCATCAACTACATCATAGGGCGGGGCCACCAGTTGGACCATATCCCCGGCTTGATCAGTATTGTATCTTATTCCACGAAAGGGTAATACGATTGTCATTTCAATTCTACTTGCATTTTTTGGGTTTTTATAAAACGTCCTTTATCCTGTCGAGTCCAAGGAAATGGGTGAGGCCTTAGCTACTACGGCAGGAGTAGATCGTCAAGTAGTAGAGGCGCTTGCAAAATTTCGATCTGTGCGGTTACACGTCAGATTGTGCAAGACACGAAAAGGAAAAGAATTATCACGAAAGGGAAGTCTTCGGATGGACTAATGAGTTGCTAAAAGATGAACATCGAACGTTGAATGGGAAAAGATGAAAAAACAGACTTATGATCTGGAAGAAAGGATGGTAATTATTTGAGTGTTCGGTATTGGTTATTTTTTTATTCGATGTTGGATGTTCGATGTTGGACGTTCGTCTTTACTATGTGTTATTTGATTGGGAGTTTTCACTACACAAACCGACCACTCTGTTTTTTCCGGAAGTCTTGGCTTTGTGAAGTGCCTTATCTGTGCGAATAAGCAAAGAGTCAACAGTGTCTTCCAGGTTCAGTTCCGTGACTCCCAGGGATGCCTTGACTGTTAGGCGATGCCCTTTTCGCTTTACGGTAAATACGTATCTAGCCACTCGTTTTCTGATACGTTCAGCCAGAGTTATTCCATCCCGGCAGTTAGTGTGAGGTATGAGAATGACAAAATTTTCACCACCATATCTGTATATCCCATCAACCTCTCTCACAGCACTACGAAGGATATCAGCTAATTTTTGTAACACATTGTTCCCGATCTGGTATCCATAAGAGTCGTTTACTTCCCTGAAGCTGTCAATGTCAATCATTATGACCGACAAGGGAAACTGATATCTCCTGGCCTTGGCTATTTCTCCTATTAGATCTGTTTCCAGTGCTCTGCGGTTATTAAGACCGGTAAGATGATCTATGCGCAACTTTTTTTGAAGACCCTTAATGAAACCAGCCTGCTCCATAAATTCTTTTTCTACCTGTGTAATATGCACTGAAAGGGTCTCGTTGTATTCCAAAAGTTGCTTGATTTCCCCCTTTAATTCTTGATCATGTTGAACTTTTTGTTCAAGTGATTTCAGGCCGGCACTTATGCTGTTCACGTATTCCTTCGCATCTGACTCAAATGAGCTGACCGTGTCCTTGACCCCATCTAAAATTTGATCCGTTTGTTCCAGAAATTCCTCCACCATTTGGCTGGGGACTGTGGGAGGCTTAATTTTTTTGAGTATGATTTCGTCGTAACCATTCTCATATACAACGTGCCAGAATTCAGTTGAATATATGTCAGGCCAGGCCAGTAATTCTTTTTGGACTAAATTTTTAAGGGTGTTACGTACGACTTTAGTTATGTGTTCAGCTAAATAGTGTTTACCTCTTTTTGGTGTATGGTCTGTCATTAGATGCCTCTATCGTCAGTCCCCAGGAGCTGATTCAGGGCATCTTCCAAAGAACAGGTGGAGGGAAAAGATTCAAGCAGAACACTTGCCTCAAGCTCCCACTTATTTTTGCATGTATCTAACTGATCTTGAATAAGGTCGAACAACTGTTGTATGAAACCATGCGGATGGTTTGCAAATATTAAGTAATCCGATGCCCTTCGAAAAAGCAGGGCCTCGCCATTTATTTCACTGTTTGTCATAGAGAAATCTTTTATGGATTGCTGTATATTTTCTCCGATTTTATCCAACATCTGGTCTGCCCTGAGATAACCCCATTTTTGGTCTATTTGTTTCAAGTTCTTGAAGTTGATAAAGATCATAAAATACTCGGGTCTATCTATACTAAGAGCAGTGATTTTGTTCAATGTTAATAGATAACGGTAGTTATAAAAGCTACACATAGGTTCCCTGAAATAGGTGATTCTCCTGAAGAGCTCAAGCTCATCTATGTCCTTGCATGGATGCCTCCGTATAGTCAGGGGATTCCAGTCATATACGACCTTCTCCAGAGCTTCTACGACATTTTGGTCAAGTCGTCCTTCTGTCGCCTCATCTTTTAATATTTTTATTGCCAGACTACTGGATATAGAGGACTTGTAAGGCCGTTTTGCGATCAAAGCTTCATACATGTCTGCCACTGACACTATTCTTACCATAGGGCTTATATCGTCCCCTTTCAGACCTACTGGATAGCCGCTTCCGTCCAGCCGTTCATGGTGATAGAGGATTATTTCGGTCACTCTGTCATCAGGATAGCGGAAAGCAAGATACTTTGCCCCAATGGTTGGATGCATGTTCATGATTTGTCTGTCGATATTGTTAAAATGGCAGGGTTTTAAGAGTACGTCGTCCGGTATTGCAATTTTCCCGACGTCATGGATAAGACAACCCATCTCCAAAACTTCTACTTCTTCTGATGATAGTCCTTGATGAAGACCTATTCTTCTGGATATAGCAGCGACCCTCATACTGTGTTCCCAACTATAAGGATCACGACTACCCAGCATCTCTCCCATTACATCGAACAGGTCCTTGATCAGTACCTGGTATTTTTCCTCAAGTGCCATGACCTGATCAAGCACTGCCAATCTGGCAAATATCTGTTCAGGATGGCAGGGCTTGACCATGTAATCAGTAGCCCCGGCTTGCAGTGCATTGATCAGGGTCTGCCTGTCTTTGATTCCGCTGAGGACAATAGAATACAGCTTGGGCCTTGCCAGGTTTTTTACCTCTTGTAAAAGTTCCAGGCCACCAAGCTCAGGCATATGCAAATCAGTGATAAGGAGACGAATTGTATCGTCCTTTATTAAGACAGACAGGGCTTCTCTGCCGTCCGCAGCACCAGTGGCATTCAACCCCCACTGGGAGAGGTGAGCGACCAGCAGCTCTCTCTCCTGTGCAACATCTTCCGCTACCAGCACGCCGTACTTGCTGAGAACCGGAAGATCGCCGGCGGTAGTAGTGGAAAAGCCTTTGGAATTTTCGTATATTCTCAAGTATCCTCTCAGCTAAAATTATTCTATTTGTTTATGTAGAGTAATAATATCTATTCTTTTATTATCGGATAATATGGACATGGACTATAATAATTTAAGATATTATATTTGGATATTAGGGTATCGATATACAGAAAGGAGCAAAAATAATGAGTTCTGCTGGTGGCGGCAGAGAAAAAAGAAGACATATAAGAAAAGATTTCTATGGTCACATTGAAGGTGTTACCCGTGGCTCCACTTTCTATGCGACTATACAGAATCTGAGTTTCGGAGGTATGTGCTTTGAGGTAGATTATCCCTTCAGATCAGGACTCTGCTTGCGCCTTATGTTCAAAATCTTCGACTCTCAGCAGAAACCTGTAGAAGTGGAAGCCAGGATTGCGTGGGTTCAGCCGTTACACATGCTCTTCTATCGAGTCGGAATCATATTCACGGAGCTTTCTCCAAAAGCCAAACACATCATCAAAACATACATTTCCGCCCTGGAAATCGAACCTGAGAAGGGGGTCGCCGGGGCTGAGAAATATCCTCTCCTTTTCACTCCTTTTCGGATATCGAACCTGACGCTCAAAAATCGCATGACCATGGCGCCGATGTTCCGTGGTTATGCTCACCAAGACGGTACCGTAAGCCGGACGCTCATTGATTCTTATCGCGAGATAGCCCTGGGCGGGGTAGGTATGATTGTTGTGGCCAATGCGGTTGTTGACAGATCCGGAGTCATGGCCTCAAGGGTCATTAGGGTTGACCAAGACCGCTTTATTCCAGGACTGGCCAAGCTGGCAAAAGTGATCAAGTCTTCAGGGGCTGTTGCTTGTCTGCAGATCAACCATGCAGGGCAATGGGCAAAAGTTGCCAGGCCGCTAGCTCCTTCTGCGGCAACAATGCAGTTGCCGAATGAATTGAGTATCTTGGACGGTATGCGGATGGCATTATCTGATCGGTACTATATGCGACTCGTAAAAAGCTTTTTGCTCGCGTTGTTCCGGTGCCGTCAGGGCATGACTTTGGAACAAATCAGATTTATCAGGGAATGCTATGGTAAAGCGGCTCTGCGGGCCAGGAAAGCAGGCTTTGACATGGTGGAACTCCACGGGGCAACCGGATACCTTCTTTTACAGTTCCTCTCTCCAAGGTTGAATAAACGGTCGGACGGCTATGGCGGAAACCTGGAAAGCAGAATGAGATTTCCTCTGGAAGTGGTTGAAACAGTCAAGGAATTCGTCGGGGAAGACTTTCCAATAGGATATCGTTTCCTGGCAGACGAACTGGTTGCAGGGGGTCTCCATATCAGAGAGGCCAAGATCGTTGCCAACAAATTGGAGAAAATGGGAATCGCTTACATCTCCGTAACGGCCGGCTCCCATGAATCATTTTTTGTGCGCCATATTATGAATCAAATCAGAAAGGAAGGTTATGCAGGTAGTTTGGCCGCAGAAATAAAAGCCGCTGTTTCCTCAACACCTATTATCACCACTGGGAGAATTATCAGGCCCGCCTTTGCTGAAGCGATACTCAGAGATAATAAAGCTGACCTGATCGGGCTTGCCCGGACCTTGTTTGCAGATCCTTGCTGGCCAAACAAGGTGTTCGATGGAAGAGAAAGAGATATCCTTTTTTGTAATTGCTGTAATACGTGTCTTCTCTGTGTTATCAAAAATGAACCGGTCATATGTTCCAGGTGGGACAACTCCAAAAGGACAAACATCAATATCCAGTTGAAGCAAAAGTAAAAGAAGTGAGAGAAGCCCTCAAAAAATATGACTTGTGCGATTAGCTATTAGCCGTTAGGTTTTAGCTTAACAGTCCGTTTTGATACAATGTTTTTACCTAACAGCTAAAGGCTAACAGCTAAAGGCCGGCATCCGTCTGTGTTGAAAAAGTGTAAACTACAGAATGATAGCTGTTGACTGTCCTTGGGTATATTGTAGGTTGGGTTAAGCGGTTGTAGTCATTACTTGTGTTGGGTTCGCCTGATTTAATAGAACCTCAATACACTGAGATCACTGCAAAATTAGCGAACTCAACAAAATAAAATGCAGGAGAAATTATGGCTGAAAAAATAGATGATATTACAATAAATTATGAGGATGAATCGGGAAAACAGTTGGTAAAGGAACTCGACAAGGTGATCCTGACCAGAGGGAGTTGGACCACCATCATGTTTATGTATCAGGATATAGATCGAAAGACCGACCAGTTCGGAGAACCAAAGGTCACGATCCGCCGGTACAAAAAATCCGGCAATGAGTTCAGGCAACAGAGCAAATTCAATATCACAAGCAAAAAACAAGCTCTTCAAATCGTTGATATTTTGAACAAGTGGTTTTTATCTTGAGCGATTAGCTGTTAGTAACCGTTCACACTCCCTGGCAGCCGACAGGCTTTTGCAGGGTTTCAATCGCGGACAAGGTTGCACCAAAAGGCGTATTCTCAATGGATTGTGCTTTGAAACCCGAAAAAGGCTGTTGGCTGTCA
>JAYEMY010000347.1:0-1717 GCA_034718455.1 Thermodesulfobacteriota bacterium | reverse complement strand
ATTTTGTCAATTTCGGGCATTTTAGGTAAAATAGTGCTCTATTTTTAATTTGTGTCCATAATTATTAGGTAACTGAAATTCATTTGCAATTGCAGTTATCCTGCACACCGAGTTTTGCAAGAGGCTCAATATATCAACGGGTTAACAAGGGTAAAAAGGGTAAAAAAATGTCAATATTTAATATTGGCATAACTACCTGTAAAACAACGAATAATTGACAAAAAGGGGATGATTTACCACACCAGTTCCGGTTGACCCAAAAATATCCCATTTCAATAAACCTCATCATGGGTTCCTATTGCTAACAGTGCGTTTTACAAAGGCATCCTTATTTCAGCAGGTTTTCTATCTCACTATCCGTAAATCCAAACTGACGAAATATTCTTAACACATAAGGAGGTGAAAATTCCCTCTCGCCCATGTCAATAGGCGCCACTCTCTTCTTTCCCTCAACATAGCGCACATATAGTTTATGATCACCCTTTCCTTCTCTGTAAAACTTACAGCCGCCAGATTCCAACAGTCGGATAAGTTGTTTCGCTTTCAAAGACGGCAGATTTTTAGGCATACAACGCTCTCATTTCCAACGGTTCTGGAATGGCTTCCAAGACTTCTACCTTCAAAAATTCATGCAATTCCTTTATTGACAAGGGAGCAGAATAAATATCCTCGTCCGCCTTTCGAACTTCCTCAATAGAGTCTATCGCTTCTTTTAGCTTTACTACCGCCGTTTCCTTTGTATGACCCTGTCCGACAATTCCATTTTCTAAACATAAGGCAACCCAATATGGGCCACTTTTTCTTAATACAGTTGTATAAAAATCCATCGTATTTCTCCTGGTGTCCTTCCTAGTACAGGTTGGCGTAAGTCTTTGTGCCCCTTTAGGGGACGTAATGGGGGACGGGGGACGTAATAGGGGACGTTGTCAACTTATAAACTTAGGCAAGATATTCCTTCATTATTCCGGGCTTGTCATACCAGTTAAATAGAAGCAAGACCGAATTTAACGGCACAAGAGGATTTTTTACCCCTTTTTATACCCCACCAGTACGATAATGCCCACCTACGGGGCAGGTATCGACCGACACTCTTTCGGTTCATATTAAGTGCCTTGGCTATTTTTGTTTCCATAAGTAATGGGGGACGTAATGGGGGACGTTGGTACTTTTGTTACTTTATTTGCAAGAAAATGTAATGAGTAATGGCAGTCACAATGTCTTTCTTAGCGTGCTTTGCGTCTTGAGCGCAGCGGGCGGTAAGAGCTGTTGAACCGCTGAAGGCGCGAAGGACGCAAAGGGTTTTATTGTTGATTTTTCTTGATCGGAACGGACGATCAGGAAAAACGCAATGCCCTGCGGGCAGGCTATCTGTTCAGATTGAGGAAACGCAAGGGACGTTAGAGGAAAACATAGGGGTCAGGTCTTCATTCTTCACACTTTTATCTTTCCGGCGGGTACGGAACGCTGCTTCATTGCTTTTTATTGTTTCTTCTCAGTTTTTCTACTTCTTCCAAAGGCAAACCAGTCTTCCCTGCAATGGTAGCATCGTCCAATACATCCAGCAAATTGATCGCCACAGACAATCTTTCCTCTTTTCTGCCTTCTTTTCTGCCTTCTTTTCTGCCTTTCAGTTTACCGATACCATATGATGATTCTACCATACTGGCTTGATAATGCAGGTTGTCAACGTAACGGTTATACGCAATACGTTCATTTT
>JAYEMY010000346.1:0-1724 GCA_034718455.1 Thermodesulfobacteriota bacterium | reverse complement strand
CATGCGAAAATTCAGGCTGACATGCTCATAACAAGGGATAGAGGCTTTTATCGTACCTATTTTAAGGGCTTGTTGATCAAGAAACCGAAATAGCTTATTGGCCTCATCGGCAAGGTTACTGAGAGACAGAGGGTTTCAAAAAAAACTATGAAGAAGAAACTCAAGTTCGACTGGGAAGGGAAAATTATAAGAAGTTTCTGAATAATAATATCGGAAATCTCAACATGACGAATCTTTCTTAGCACTCTATTGGGATAATCCCTTGAACCCTGAACCCTGAACCTCTGAACGCCATGCATGCATTCAAGAAAGGATAATAAACAGTGAAAGTCATTGCTGGAGACATCGGGGGCACTAATGCCCGCTTTGCCATTATTGAAGGAGATAAAATCCTTTTTGAGAAGCATTATCCATCAAAGAATTTTAATAAATTTGAAGATGTCTTTGCAAATTTTGTAGAGGATGTGCCCGGACAAATCCCCCATTGTGCCTGCCTGGCTGTTGCCGGGGTAGTGGAGGGAAACAGGGTTGAGGCCACGAATATTCCGTGGACTATTGATGGTCACGACCTGAAAAAGCGCTTCGGCCTGGAAACACTTTACCTTGTAAATGATTTTGAGGCCGCTGCATGGGGTATTACCGTCTTACATAAAGACCAACTGCTCCAAATCGGTGGGGGAAAGCCAATATCAGACGGTCCCAAGGCCATACTGGGCGCAGGTACAGGACTCGGTCAAGCCATACTCGCACCCTGCAATAAAGGCTACATAGTCTTGCCCACAGAGGGTGGCCACGTGGACTTTGCTCCAAGAAACGAAGAAGAGATGTGCCTGTTAAGATACCTGATGAAGGAATTCCCCCATGTCTGTGTAGAAAGGATTCTCTCAGGGCCTGGGTTGGTCAATATTTACAAATTCTTACTGAAAGAGCAAAATTCCAAAGGAAGCGTATTTTCCAGACAATCAGTAAAGGAAAAAGACCAGGCAGCTCTCATCACCAAGCATGCCCTGCAAGGGACAGACGAGCTGTGCCAAAAGGCAGTCAGGATGTTCTGCAACATATACGGGGCAGAGGCAGGAAATCTCGCTCTTAAGTGCCTTGCCACCGGCGGAGTCTATGTCGCTGGAGGAATTGCTCAAAAAATACTCCCAATACTCAGTGAAGGCGGCTTCAGGCAGGCCTTTGAGGCCAAAGGCCGCATGGAAAAAATATTGAAACACATCCCGAGTTATGTGGTGATATCTCCCCAACTGGGGCTTTTGGGAGCAGCCCTTATAGCCCGCCAGTGATAGTCTCTTGTGCCAATTCAAGGGCAGCCCTCATCCTTGGAGCCACCAGAGTATGAATTTAAAAGAAGGGCAGTGAGTTACATATACTGCCCCATACTTCGGTCATCAATTCCGGCGCTCGGGTTGGTTCCCAGCATTGCCCTATCCTCCGAATGATGCAAACAGAATACAGGGGATTTATTAAAAAACAAGAAAGGAGAAGCATTTCAGCGATGTGTTTTTTGGATTCAACAGGTCTATTTTTTTTGAAAAATGTAACTAAAAAAAACTAAAAATCGGTCTTGACATGGGGGTCCACTTTAGTTTTTTTTGCTTGATTTCCATAAATGCTCCAGTTATAAAAATAGATATGTATGCAGATTCCGGTCTAATGCTTGATAAACTGAATAAATCCCTATCTATTAGGGAAGAGATTCAAGAGCGCGAACGTCTGAT
>JAYEMY010000345.1:0-1729 GCA_034718455.1 Thermodesulfobacteriota bacterium | reverse complement strand
GGCCCCACAAGCTCTTCGTATAGGACTTGCCTTCAGCCTTCAGGTCCTTCAGGAAATTCCTTTGAAAACCCATGACCAGAGAATGGACATTATCGTAACAGAAAATGAAATACTGCAGTGCAATCGCCAAGCAAATTCCTAAAAGCAAACCATCAGGTAACCATTCACGGGATTACAACGCCCGTTTTACCGCACACCGAACTGTAAGCGTGCCCCTTCCCAGTTCCCTCAAGGCATTCAGCCCTTCTCTGCTTCCCAAAGCAACAACTATATCACCACCCCTGATAATATAGTCAGGGGGCAGGGTTAATGTCATCTCGCCTGAAGATTGCTGGACCGCCAACACTGTAACACCTGACTTCTGCCGCAGAGCAGCGTCCACAAGGCTCACACCATCCAGGGAGGATTTGGAATCTATCTCCACCTGCTCGATACTGAGGTCAAAGGCGGACGAATGGACTGCCAGGTCTAAAAATTCCGTCACAGTGGGTTGGAGCACTGCAAGGGCCATACGCCTTGCCCCTATTTCATATGGAGAGATGACTCGATTTGCTCCTGCCTGGATCATCTTGTTTTCCGCATGGGCGTCATCTGCTCTGGCCACGATCGACAGTCCGGGATTCAGCGATCTGGCCGTGAGAGTGATGTACACGTTATCCGCGTCAGTACTTAATACGCAAATAATTCCTTTCGCCCGTTCAACACCTGCCTGAATCAGGATCTCGTCATGGGTCGCATTGCCGGTTACATGCAAAAGATTATTTATTTCTATCTCCCGAATAACAGAAGGATCATTTTCTATTACCACTAAGGGATAGTGTCGCTCTTCAAGTACCCTGCATATTGATATTCCAATTCTTCCATAACCACATATAATAAAGTGTTGTTTCAGATTGGAAATGGTCTTTTCCATTTTCCTTTTTCCCAGGAGTCCCTTAAGATGTCCCTCAAAAATTGCCCCTGCCAGTACCCCGAGGGCATAGAAAAAAAAACCTACACCCATGGCAATCAGCAAGGCGGTAAATATGCGCCCTGCCGGGCTTAAGGGATGGACCTCGTCATACCCGACAGTAGTCAGTGATATGGTTGTCATGTAAACGGCATCAAGGATATCCCAGCCCTCAATGATCACATAACCAGTGATGCCAAGTATCCAGAGGCCAATGAGAAGTGCAGCTACTGTTAGTAGCCTGCGTTTACCATACATCCTTCCTTACTTTATACGAACTGATCTTGAAAGGACTTTGCTAAAATTCCTTAATCCCAACCGGTAATCAGAGGGCAGGTGCACATGGATAGCTCTAAAGCGGGCATCAGAAAGGGCCTCGAAGTCTCCAACCGCTTGGGCAAACTGGATATGCCAGAGAGAGACACCGAAATCCGGGATCACCGGATAGTCTTTTGCCCTTTTTCGAGTAAAGATCAAAAAAGCCGCGGAACTGGGGCCACCTTTGTAAATCTGGCCTGTAGAATGGAGATACCTCGGGCCATAGCCCATGGTCGTAGCGCATCCTTTCTCCTCTCTCACAAAATAGCGCATCTCCCCTATTATTGCTTCCATCTCCGGATCATAGGGCAAATAAGGGAGAAATGCCAAATAGCCCCAGGTCGGCAGGACATGGAATATGTCTCTCAAGGACCTTGGAAGACTTTTCATGGACGCGGCCAGCATCTCTGAAGCCCGGAAATGAATTTGACTGTTTGGATCTACCCAGAATTTTATGGGCAT
>JAYEMY010000344.1:0-1739 GCA_034718455.1 Thermodesulfobacteriota bacterium | reverse complement strand
TTCTTAGTTTTTTTACTTTAGAATACGTGTTAGTCTTTTTTATCGCCTTTTTTCTGTGATGCAAGCTTTTTAGACATTATTTGTATTATAAAAAAGATGCAATGAGTTTATTTTTCCGATAATGTGCAATATCATAGTGATCAAAATACGTAGGCTCGGCATATGTGAGCTGATATCTTAAAAATCTTTACAAATTATATAAAATAAAAGAGGAGGAATTATGAGCAAGATTGCCCCAGAAGGCTTAACAGTAGCCCACACTTTGGATTGCAAAGGACTTAGTTGCCCAATGCCCATTCTGAAGACAAAAAAGGAGATCGACAAGGTTAAATCAGGTGAGATCCTTGAGGTACTCGGTACTGATCCAGGCACCCGTAATGATATCCCCGGATGGTGTGAGCGTGTCGGCCATGAGTACCTTGGAGAGAAGGAAGACTCCGGTTTTTTACATTTCTACATAAAGAAGGCTTAATACATAGCCTCTCGGCCGGGCCATGCAAGCGATTGAGGGGCTTTGTGCCATCTGGTTTCAATCGTTTATGGCCGGCCTACAAATATCACATGGAGGATAATGCAGATGTCTGCTGATCCGAACAAACTTGGAATTTTCGTGACTTCACCCCAGAATATGAGGCATGTTTTGGGTGTGACACAGTCTGCCGTGCGGGCAGGGATGAAGACCATGGTCTTTTTTACCTTCAAGGCAGTCCATCTGTCCAAGACCCCTGAATTCGTAAAGGTTGCCAACCTCTGCGAGGTAAAGGACCTGGCCATATGCGCAGCCAGTTATCAGTGTGAAGGTTATGACGTTGAGGACGTGCCGAAGGGAATAACCGGCAGGCAAATGGCGACCCAGGCCTTTCACGGCGCTTTATTGGAAGAATGTGGCAAATACCTGGTACTGTAGACACGGTACTATAGATTAAGGAGATACTAGCCATGTCATTAACAATATATTTTCTGCTGCCCAACCGGTCGTATGCCGGAGACGGCACACGCTCCACATTGGGGCTGTCGGTTGAAAACCATTATGCATTTGCTGTGTACATGTATGGGGAATACCCCCAGTTCAATGAGTATAATGTAGGCAATATTGAATGGACTCGGGATATGGAGGGTGATGTATTCAATTTGGGCGGAGATCCACCTGATGTAGAGGACCTGGAGTTGACACCCATCACCATAGAGGAACTTGGGGAACGTATGCGTGACGCGGATTTCATCATCCCATACGCCCTGCCGAAAGCAGGCTCTCCGCCACCCGACACCTGCGGTTAGTAATTACAAGAGGAGCACGTAATGAGCGACGAAAAAATGAAAATATTGCATGTCTATCGTTCAGAGCCAACTGATGACGTCAAAAAGCTGGTCGAGATACTTAGCCGTGACAGGGACGCCAAAGAGTTCAGCCTTTACATGGGTGATCCCAATTATGACGTTTTGGTTCAGATGATTCAAGATGCAGACAAGACAGTCAGTTGGTGGTAAATCAAAAATATACCTAATATTAAAAGCCCCTGCCGGCAGATGCCGGCAGGGGCTTTTTTGTAAATCTACAATTTTTAATCAACCCATTTGTTCAATCTGGTGTCTGTATCTAGCACATACTGGATACCAGGCGTGAATAAGTAACACTATCCTTATAATTATTTAGCACCTTCAGCAATTTCTTCAATATCCTTAAGATAACTCGTGCTCAAGTTTTCGAACATTGTGATTACTCTTTTCAATAGATCTTC
>JAYEMY010000343.1:0-1740 GCA_034718455.1 Thermodesulfobacteriota bacterium | reverse complement strand
CTTCGGATCGACGTTTACCGCGCGTCCGGAGCAGGGGGACAGCACGTCAACAAGACAGAATCCGCAGTACGTATCACCCACATGCCCACAGGACTGGTAGTACAGTGTCAGGATGAACGCTCACAGCACAAAAACAAGGCCAAGGCCATGAAGGTGCTTTATGCCCGTCTGCTGGATCTAAAACGCACAGAACAACAAGCACAGGTCTCAGATAAACGACGGAGCATGGTGGGCACAGGGGACAGGAGTGAGCGTATCCGTACCTACAATTTTCCCCAAGGCAGGATGACCGACCATCGAATAGGCCTTACCCTTTACCGTCTTGAGGCCATAATGGAAGGTGATATAAATGAAATTATAGAGGCACTGGGGACTCACTATCAGGCGCAGGCCCTGACCCAAAGCTCAGATGACAATAGCCCAGGCACTCCTCGCGGCCACTAAACAACTCGCGCGCGCCCACATAGAAAACCCACAACTGGAAGCTGAAATTCTACTGGCCCACCTCCTGGGAAAAAAACGAATCTGGTTTCACTTCTATCCTGAATTTCTACTTGAAGACCCTGTAAACAAACAGTATATGGCCCTCGTTACGCGAAGGGCTATGCACGAACCCTGTGCCTATATTTTGGAGCAGAGGGAATTCTGGTCCCTTCCTTTTTGCGTAACCAGGGATACTCTGATACCCAGACCAGAGACCGAGTTGATTGTGGAGATCGCCCTTGCCCTTGTGAAGCAAGAAAAATGGCGCAGGCCCTTTATACTGGACCTGGGTACTGGTTGCGGCATACTGGCAATAACACTTGCCTATGAGATCCCTGAAGCCGCTTTAGTGGCAACAGACAGGTCATTCCCTGCGCTGATCGTAGCGCAGCAAAATGCAGAGAGACACAGAGTAGAATCAAGAGTTAGCCTGGTACAGGCAGACTGGATCAATCCCTTTAGATCGTGTGAAACTGATATTTTTTCACGTGAAAAAGGAATGGCCATCGCAAACCGGAGATTTCATCTGGTTGTCAGTAACCCACCTTACGTGGCTAATAAGGACAAGGGACTCCTGGCAAAAGAAATATTCAATCATGAACCAGAGGGGTCGCTCTTCAGCAAAAAAGATGGACTGGAGGACATTGAAAAACTTATCAAAACCGTTCCCCAAGTACTTTGCAAAGGAGCATGGTTTATTTGTGAAATCGGATGGAACCAGGGAAAACAGGCCATTCAGATGACCAAAGATACCGGGATGTACAAATGCGCAGAGATCAGAAAAGACCTGTCAGGCAAGGACAGGGTCCTAATGGCAAAGAGAAATTGAAGTAAAAAAGAAAAAGGGGACGTTCGTTCCGAACGTGCCCTTTGATCTCCCTTGACGTCTGACCCGCCAATGCCTGTCGGGTCGCAGCGTTCCAAACATTGACAAATCACTAGCTCTGCTATTTGTCTCGCAATAAAATATCTATTTCCTTGAAGTTCATCGGGATGCCATAGTCCCATGAAGAAATCACTTCACTGTCAGAGACGCGGACGATACGAGCTGATACATACAGCTTATTATGTCCCTCGGCATAAGTCCCTACAATAACCGCCGAGGAGTCGTATTCCTTGCTGAGGGCCTGGCAATCCCGGCTCAAGAGGAATTCGCCCTTTTCCTTCTTAAAGAATACTGAATTTTGTCGCAGTTTCATCTCAATGATCTTATACCCTTTTTGCGCAAATCGTGAGCCAATCTGTTCTGAGATAATA
>JAYEMY010000342.1:0-1752 GCA_034718455.1 Thermodesulfobacteriota bacterium | reverse complement strand
TAATTGACTCAAAAAATAGTTGCTCGATAAAAGAATTTTCAGACCAATGGCCATAATTGTATGACGAACCGCCTACTCGCTACTTGTTGCCTGTGTCTTATATGAAATATCCAGTGTCAAATAATCAGCGGTTTGCCATTGTCATGGAGGCCTTTGAACTCAAGGTTGACAAGTCGCATATCGACATCACGGGCGTCATCTTTCCATCGGAATACGCCAGCCTTCGGGACAGACCGGGCATGCAGGAAGCCAGAAAACTGCTTGAATCCGCTATGGAGAGCGGAAATGATGACAAGCAACCATGATAATTCACAACAAAAACAAAGGAGTCATCATATGGGCCGTCAAATTTTCCGGATAATGTTCATCGTCTTCATATCAGCATTGTGTTTTCAGGATAAGACCGCCGCAGAAGAAAAACTGAAAGCCGGTACTTGGAAAGGGTCCTACTTTACCCACGACGGATCGCGCTATAAAATAGAATATATTGTCAGCTGTGGGGATGACAAGAAATCATCTTTAAAAATCAAAATGATCAACCGGGATCTGGAGCCGGAATCGGAATTTACCTATGAGCTTTCGGATATTGTCATCGATGAAAACACGCTATCATTCAAAATTCCAAAAAGATTCGAAACCAAGGAATGCACCCTTCAAAAGAATGAAAATGGCGGATATGAAGGCGAATGTCGGTCAATGGCAGGGTCTAATGAAGAAGTCAGCGAAATCAACAAGGTACCACCTCCGTAAGACATCAGGGGCAGGCCTACACATTTGACAGGATATATCTTTCGAACCAAATTTTCCAACAACGCCTTTCACAAAGACTTCGCTTGTGAAGGCGACGTTGGGGCTAAAGGAAATGATCAGTAGTGGTAGCGCAACTGGGCGATATGAATTACATTTTCAGATACCCTCAAATGGATTTCGTTTCGTTTCTTTGATGAGGGTATTGATACGACGAAGAACCTTTTTATCGGTTTTCTGCCAAAAGAGATAATCATCCCAGGCGTTGTCAGAAAAGATGAGCTTCACTCCAAAAGTTCCTTTTCGGATCCTTTGTCGTTTTCAAGTTGGGCGATAGATTCAATTAAACGCCTGGTGTTCTTTGGTGACCGTAAGAGATAAGCCGTTTCTTCAAGGGCTTCATAGTCCTCAAGTGACATAATGACCACAGAGTTAGAGGTTTTACGTGTTACGATCACCGGCGCGCGGTCTTTACATACTTTTTCCATTGTTTTTGCAAGGTTTTGCCTGGCGGCTGTATAGGTTATAGCTTCCATAAAGCACCTCCTGTACAGATTGTTGTACATATAAAAATGCTGTTGTCAAGCGCATATTTGGAGCCCCAACAAACGCATTGACTCCGACCGGGAAAGCCAGGACGTTTTTAGATTTTGCATAGCTCTTCATAAAACTCTCTTTTGCCTTTGCCCTGTTGGCTTTCCCGGCCGGTCATGCGCGACGTTCGCCTTCAAACAGAAAAAGCCATATTACACCATGCAATTATATGTTGCAATTTGCTATTTTTTTTTGTAATATCGTTACCTAAAATGATATTAGAGGAGGTAACTATAATGACAACTGCAGTAAGAATTACAGACGATTTAGTTCGGGACGCAAAGATATTTAGTAAAATTGATAGTCGGTCGTTAACCGGCCAAATTGAACATTGGGCACGAATTGGCAAATGCGCTGAAGAACATGCTGATTTAACCTATAGTCTAATTAAAGATATCCTTATCGGTCTTG
>JAYEMY010000341.1:0-1761 GCA_034718455.1 Thermodesulfobacteriota bacterium | reverse complement strand
AAAAATTTATTGTCAAGGTATTGACATTTGTGTTACTTAGTGTCAAAAAAATTACACGTCAATTATTGAGAGGATCTGAGGGCTGTTTATGAAGCAAGTAAAGCAGATGATTTTCGTAATAGCGATAATCCTGGCTGCAGCCGAGTGGATCTTGCCGTCCGGGGCCATATGAGGCGGCCAAAAAATGAATCGAAATTCATAATAATGATAAGGAAGCGATCAGTAATCATATTCAGGCATCCTTCACGACACGTCAAAAGTAGTTTACACTTTTAGGGGTAATATAGCTCAAAAAATATGACTTGTGCGATTAGCCATTAGGTTTTAGCTTAACAGTCCGTTTTTATACAAAATTTTTACCTAATAGCTAACAGCTAATGGCTGGCATCCATCTATGTTGAAAAAGTGTAAACTACAGAATGAAGGATGCCGAGTTTTTCTATCTGGATCCGTCAGGAAAGAGAAAAGACTTTGTATTGAAAGAACCTGATCCTGAGTCATTTTTCAATGAGGTTGGAGTTCCTCTGGATCTGAAAGAAGAGGGGACATATCTGGCTGAAGTTGTGTCCCAGGAAGATCCCGGGTTGCTCAAGGGGAGACGGTAACTATGGGGCCTGCGGAGGGGTTTTTGAAAAATACGCTGAATAGTCACCACCTGAAGAGAGAAATCGGTCTCTTCTCCGCCACGGCCCTGGTGATTGCCAACATGGTGGGGACCGGGATATTCACTACTTCAGGTTTTATCATACAAGAGTTAGGCAATCCTCAAACCATGCTTCTCTGCTGGTTTGTCGGGGGCGTATTTGCCCTGTGCGGCGCCCTTTGTTATGGAGAGCTTGGCGCCATGTTCCCCAGGGCCGGCGGGGAGTATGTGTTTCTGCGGGAGAGCTTTGGCAAGGGAATGGGGTTTCTTTCCGGCTGGATCTCTCTGATCGTCGGTTTTTCAGCCCCTATTGCAGCGGCCTCCATTGCCTTTGCCACCTATTTTTTTCGCACCTTGTCCCCCTCTTCCAGTTCGGAATTTACCATTCCCTTTCTGGGGTCTGATGTTTTTATCATATCACCGGTTACCTTGCTGGCAACGGTTGTTATCATCATCTTTTCGCTGATTCATTATCACAGTGTTTTTCTGGGCGCCAGAGTCCAGAATGGATTGACCGTATTTAAACTGGGCATCGTTGTTGTCTTTATCATAGCCGGACTGTGTCTGGGTCATGGCTCAACAGAAAATTTCTCTGAAGGCCTGGATATAAGCTCAGTATTTCAGGACAAGTTTGCTGTTTCGCTTATATTCGTCTCATTTGCCTACAGCGGATGGAATGCCGCTGCTTACCTTGGGGGTGAGATCAAGAGGCCCGGCAGAAACATCCCTTTCGCCCTTTTTGCCGGCACAGCCCTGGTGACGTGTCTCTATCTGCTCTTGAACGTTGTGTATATTTACGCGCTTCCTGCAGCGGAGATGAGCGGGGTCCTTGAGGTCGGAGCAACATCTGCCGTTTTTCTGTTCGGTGACCATGTCAGTAGATATTTCAGCGGCGCTATTACCATAGGCCTCCTTTCAGTTCTGAGCGCCATGATTATGGTCGGACCAAGGGTCTATTATGCCATGTCAAAAGACGGTGTCTTTTTTGAACTCTTCGGTAAGGTAGACACCCTTCGCAGGACGCCTGTATATGCCATTATACTCCAGGCAGGTATTGCCATTATTATGGTCATGACCGGATCTTTTGATAAGCTTCTTTTATATATTGGTTTTACGCT
>JAYEMY010000340.1:0-7640 GCA_034718455.1 Thermodesulfobacteriota bacterium | reverse complement strand
ACTCCGCAACGTATTAAATCCGAAATGACAGGCTCGATGCATTCTCGATGTTCTCTGTCCAACGGCTTATATTTATTGGAATAATAAACTTCGGCCTGAATAGTGCCTGTACCACGGGGAGAATTGTTTGGCGATAACATGTGAGGATAGCTCAATCTAGTAAAAAGGAAATCGTCTTCATAGAAATATGTCCACTGAGTCTCAGAAATGTCATCCCTATTAATCCCGATATTAACCACGACACATGTGGTGCAGGCTAATTGTTGAGCCGCATCTACAACATCGGCGGTCACCCCCTCAACCATGGGAATCAATTCAGGCAACGGAATGGAAGAAATGAGCTTATCATATGTCACTTCGGTGCCATTTGCAAAATAAAGCTTTCGGCTCCCGGGATCCAGCTTGATCAGTTCAAATCCCATCTTAAAATCAGCCTGTTTTAAAAACCTATTAAGGAAAGCCACGAATCCGCCGTGAGTTGGATATCGAAAGTGACTTACATAGTGAACGTCAGGAGTTTGGGGAGAGAGTGCTCCACCAAGAACCTCTTCCAGGCCCGGCCTGTACATCCTGGGCCCTATCCAATCCGTACTCATATTATCGGCTGTGGTAGTATGAAATTTTTTGGTATATTGCATGGGAAAAGTCTCGGCGAGAGTTTTTCCATAGCTGGCAATAAGCCAATCGGCATAGTTCTTGTTTTCCCCGCAGTCATGACTGTTCACGTATACAAAATCACTTATGGCTTTAACTACCAAATCAACCGGTAAACCATATAAGTTGCATTGAACTGGATGTTTTATCAGGTGCCCTTGCCAGTAATTATTCACACTGGCCTGTATAGTTTCAAATCCAAAGTCTACGCTTTCAGCGAACAGGTCTTGAATCCGCTTGACCTTGGTAAAAGAGATATGTGGTCCGACATCAAATATGAAGGCATCCGTACTCCTGAAGGAAGCTGCGTTACCACCATGATACCTGTTCCGCTCGAACATGACGGATTTGACACCTAATTCGTGTAATCGGTACGCTGCCCCGAACCCAGCCATTCCTGCACCTAATATGACAATTTCCTGCATATCGACGTATTCCTTCTATACTATATGTAATTCACGTCTCCACCAGGCAATGGTCTCCTCTAATCCGTTGTCCAGTGTGAACTTAGGGAACCATCCAACTTCATCTGATAAACGCCTTACGTCAGCTACCAGCAAGTTAGGTTCATTTGTCGGTGTTGAAATAGCACCAAGTTGAATTAAATCTCTTTTGGATAATTGGTCTGCAATCCTGTAAACTATGTCCCTAAGCGACACGGGCCTGCCCGAGGCAATATTCACAGGTCCCTGAACGCTGCTTTCAAGAAGTGAAACAAAGGCGTCCGCCACGTCCTTAACATAAAGATAATCCCGTATTTGTCTGCCGTGTGAGCAACGGGCCGGTTCATTTAGTAACAACGATCCGGTCACTGAGGGGACAAGCCGCTTTGGATGTTCGTGTGGGCCAAATAGATAAAAAATTCGTCCCCAGGCACTAATCAAGCCTGTATTCTCAGAAAAAGCGGTCACCAATGATTGCAGAGAGTGTTTACAAGAGCCGTAAAAACTCATTGGAGATAGCGGTGTTTTTTTTTCGGAGAGAAAACCGTATTCCCAGTCATATTCAGCACAACTCCCCGCCCAAACGGCACGTTTCCCAGCACATTTGGTAAACGCCCTCAGTAATTCGAGACTGGCCTGCACCCAATAAAAATTCTCTATGGCGTTCCAGCATTTTCCGGGTTTGACATACCATGCAAAGTGCAACAGGTGAGTCGGCCTTACCGAATTTAATAAATCCATAACACTGACAGGATTTAATAAATCAATAGTATGCCAGTTAACATTCAGGTGGGAACCATGTGTTTTTCTGGAGCAAGTGGCATGAATGTCATAGCCTCTTTCCAACAACAAGGGCAGACAATGTCTGCCAATGAATCCGGTAGCGCCTGTAATTAAAACTTTCTTCATCAGAGAATCACGAATAGATCTTAAGGTCTGGAATAGATACAACGAATTTGCCGCCCCAGTCTCTAATATATGCCATTTGTTCCATGATTTCCTCTTTGAGGTTCCATGGCAGGATTAACAGATAATCAGGTCTGGTTTGTATAATCTTGTCGGGATTATGAATTGGAATACGAGTTCCGGGCAAATACAGATTCCGTTTATGAGGGCTTTGATCGACAGTATAATCAATAAAATCGGTCCTGATTCCGCAATAGTTCAGGATGGTATTTCCCTTGGCCGGTGCTCCATAACCCACGATGGTTTTACCTTCATGCTTAGCCTGTATAAGAAAGCTCAGCAGCTTCCGTTTTGTTTCATGGACCTTCTTAGAAAAATATTTATAACTGTCCATGTCATTTAAACCTCTTTGTACTTCAAGGTCCCTTAATTGATTCACATGGTCATGTACAGGCATATCCCTGTTTTCTTCGTGACAGGCAAAAATGCGAAGAGATCCGCCATGCGTCGGGATTTGCTCTACGTCGAACAACTTGAAGCCATGTTTGGAAAAAACTTTCTCAACAATAAGAAGGGACAGATACGAAAAGTGTTCATGATATATCGTGTCGAACTGATTTTCCTCCATCAGTATGAGCAGATGAGGAAATTCCATTGTAATTATACCGGCAGGCTTCAACATTATCTTCATCCCCGCCACAAAATCGTTCAGATCCGGTACATGTGCAAGGACGTTGTTCCCGAGCAGCAGATCCGCCCGTTTCCCCTTTTCTGATAAATCCTTGGCGGTTTCGGATCCAAAAAACTTTGTGACCGTCGGGATGCCGGCCTCTTTAGCTACTTCCGCCACATTTTTAGCCGGCTCAATTCCCAGCACGGGGATGTTTTTTTCCTTGAAGTATTGCAGCAGGTATCCGTCATTGCTCGCTATTTCCACAACCTGAGAATCCGAGTCAAATCCGAATCTACCAATCATGGATTCCACATAGGCTCTGGCATGGTTAAGCCACGTTTTAGAATACGATGAAAAGTAGATATAATCACTGAAGATTTGATCGGGACTCTGGAACTCTGGTAATTGCACCAAATAGCAATTTTCACAGACATAGACATGCAACGGATAAAAAGGCTCCATCTGATTCAAGTCATCATGTTTAAGAAACGAGTTTGAGATAGGAGACATGCCCAAGTCCACGAAGGAATGCTTTAAAGATGTTCCACAAAAACGGCATGTCAGCTTCATATTCCTATCCTCTGCTCAATGATTCGTAGTGTGCAATCTGATTCTCAGTAACCCTGCGCATGTTTTCCCCATGCTGGTAAGAGCGAAACCATTCAACAGTCCATTCTAACGCTGTTTCAAGGTCTATTTTGGGAGCCCATCCCAACAGGTTTCCGGCTTTCGAACAATCAAGTTTCAAATAGGTGGCTTCATGTGGCTGAGATGCAGAATCCAGTTCCCATTTTGCATCCGGACCCCAAAGATTTTTCAAGCGACCCACAATCCATGAAACAGGTTTTGCTCCTTCTTCATTAGGACCAAAATTCCAGCCCTGGGCAAATTCTTTTCCTTCCTGGAATAGTTTTTCCGCAAGAATCTGGTAGCCGCATAAAGGTTCCAAAACATGCTGCCATGGCCTGGTGGCATGGGGATGTCGAATCATGACAGGGCGGTGATTCAAAAAGGCCTGAATAATATCCGGGATAAGTCGGTCAGCCCCCCAATCCCCACCGCCGATAACATTACCGGCCCTGGTTGTTGCTACCCGGACATCAGGTATTACATCTCCGGCTTTTGAAAAAAATGAACTGCGATAAGCAGCCGTTACCAATTCAGCGCAGCCTTTGCTGCAGGAATACGGATCTTGGCCACCCATCGGCTCGTTTTCGCGGTATCCCCAATACCATTCTTTATTTTCATAGCATTTGTCACTGGTAATATTGACTACTACACGCACACTGTCAGATAAACGGACTGCCTCTAAAACATTTACCGTGCCCATGATGTTGGAGGTAAATGTTTCGATAGGGGCTTCATAAGAGCGGCGCACCAATGCCTGAGCAGCCATATGAAAGACAATTTCCGGTCGGCATTCAATAAATGCGGCATGCAACTTTTCCAAATTGCGTATATCTACATAATATTCTGGATTTATTCCATCACGCACATGGGCAATTTCGAAAAGGTTCGGCTTGGAAGGCGGATCTAAAGAAAGTCCTGTAACATTAGCGCCTTTGCATTGTAGCCAGAGGGAAAGCCAACTGCCCTTAAAGCCCGTGTGCCCGGTGATAAGAACTCTCTTGTTTTTCCAAAAATCGCCGGCCATCACCAAATTTTCCAAGGAGCGTTTCCTGACACCCATAATTTTTCCAAATAATTCTTGTCCCTTAGCGTATCCATTGGATGCCAGAAACCCTTGTAGGGGAAAGCTGAAAGCTGGTCGTCCCTGACGAGATCTTTCATTGGCTCGTGTTCCCACATAATATCGTCGCCATTAATGTAATCCAAGACCTTTGGAGACAGCACAAAAAAGCCGCCATTAATCCACCCGCCATCGCCTTCCGGTTTTTCTTCAAAGGCCCTGACGTTCCCTCCTTTATTAAAGGATAACACCCCGTATCTTGTCGGCGGTAAAACGGCTGTTACAGTAGCCAGTTTATTGCGCTTCCCGTGAAAGGCTATCAGGTCAGAGATGTTTACATTGCTGAGTCCATCACCATATGTAAAACAAAAATCTTCATCACCTAAAAATGAAAGAATCCTTTTTAGCCGCCCTCCTGTTCCAACATTGTAACCTGTGTCAATTAATGTAACGTTCCAGGGTTCTGAATTGCATTGTTGCATTTCCATTGTGTTTTTCGACATGTCAAGGGTTATGTCTGATGTGTGCAAGTAGTAATTAGCAAAATATTCTTTAATAATATATCCTTTATAACCACAGCAAATAATAAAATCGTTTAGACCGTGGGCAGAATATATTTTCATGATATGCCAAAGAATCGGCTTGCCGCCGATTTCTACCATAGGTTTTGGTTTTCTTTGGGTTTCTTCTGAAATACGAGTGCCGAGCCCTCCTGCCAATATGACGACCTTCATTTCAACACCTCCGGATATATCAGATCAATATATGTTGCGTCGTTGAGTATTCTTTCTTACACGATCAGAAGGCAGGAAATCACTTATAACCCACGAGGCCATAGATAGCGCCACCAACGAGGCTTCTTATTATCCTCAGCGCCGGAGACTTCGTGATCCTTCAAATCCACCGGCCCCACTGTCATCTGGGCAATTCGTTGCAGAAAGTGCTTCCGCTCCTCGGTCAAGCACTTGATCTCAGCACGCTGTTCTTCAAGCAAGTTAATAAGGTGTTCCTCGCTGGAATCCGCATCAGGGGACTTATTGACATCACCGCTTAACATACGTTCATTTACCAGCCGACTCAAGATCAACAGACTGCTCTGTAACTCACGAACCTGGGCTTCCAGACCCCGTATGACATCCAGCGATTCGCCGGCAGCGGTAACGGCAGGAACTTCAAGTTCAGGCGCTGGAGTCGTGGCAGTTGATAATGCTGAAAAGCCGCTCCCTTCCTGGCTTTTAACAACATCTTCCACCATAGCTCCAGTAATGATGCTCACTTCGTCAGCGTAGGCATAAACCAGACATGCGTCACATAACAGGTTAATCAGGCGGGGAGTACCCTGAGTATGCTGGAAAATAACCTCCCTGGCTTCTTCGGTAAAGAGGTTCTGGGTATCTCCTTCTCCTGATGCAACCTCAAGGCGGTGCTGAATATAAAGTTCTGTTTCTTGTCCTGTTAAAGGAGCCAGATGATAGTGAACGGCAATGCGTTGGGCCAACTGTACCATACGGGGGTGAGATAATTTATGACGCAATTCGGGCTGCCCCACCAGGACAATCTGCAACAAATAATCCTTCGCGGTCTGCAGATTTGATAAGAGCCGGATCTCTTCCAGGGTTTCAATGCTCAGGTTCTGGGCCTCATCCACTATCAAGACCACTCTGTTGTCCTGGGCGTAATGATCAATCAGAAAAGTGTTCAGACGGTCCAGCTTTTCGGTCCGGCTGGTTCCCGCCACATCCTGGTCAAATTCCTGTAGTACAAGATTCAGAAACTCCTCCGGTCCCACTGTAGTATTAAAAATAGAGGCCACTTCTGTCTGATTATCAAGGCGTTGAAGCAACGCCTTGATAAGAGTCGTCTTTCCCGTGCCGATCTCACCACTGATAACAATAAATCCGGCTCTATGGAGAAGACCGTATTCGAGATGAACCAGGGCCAGACGATGCCGGCGACTCAAATAAAGATATGCTGGGTCAGGAAGGAGCGTGAAAGGCTTTTCACGAAATCCAAAAAAAGTTTCATACATGGTAATTAATTAAAAAAGAAAATAATCTTAACATGTTATCTGAGTAGTTATTGATAATATTTCTCATAGCCCCGCCATTCAGCAAATTCACTGCTCACTCCATTCAATACGGTCCCCAGAATATGGCGATCTTGCAAGAACTCGAGCGATCTTTTCAGGTCTGCCTCTTTTGTATCTTGACTGCGAACTACTATAATGACGCCATCCGCAAAACGAGACAGATACAAAGCATCTGAAAAACCGAGTAGGGGCGGGCTGTCAAATATTATATAACGATCAGGATAACGCTCCTTGACTTTTCGCACAAAACTGTGCATAGCCGGAGTATTCAGGAAATCCGACGGGTACTGTTCAGACTTGCCGGCAAGCAGCAGTGTTAAGCGAGGCGTTCCGGGATTGATCAACAACTCAGATAAAGGTACTCCCGTTGTAAGGTGCTCATAAAGCCCTGGTCCCTGAGACAATCCAAAGTACTTATGCACAGCGGGCCGGCGCAAGTCCGTATCAATAAGCAATACTGTGCGGGTTTTCTCGCGGGCCAGGCTGACAGCAAGATTGACTGCCGTGAAAGTCTTTCCTTCGCCCTGCCCTGGACTGGTAACTAGTAAGGATTTATAGCCGTCCCTGGACAATGCCTCTAAAACTCGTACACGAAGCACATTATATTGCTCAATTATGACAGGTGGAATGGATGGAGTCATTACGCCGTTTTTTCTGAGGACAGCTTCACTAGCCTGTTCGACCCGGGTCTGAGTATGTTCCAAATCCGTGAGTTTTTGCCGGGTCTCAACAACACTGGCCCCCTTGTCATCACGGTCCTGTTTGGCCCGTTTTAGAGCCTTTTCCAGCCTGCTCATGACTCTTTACCTCTCTTTATCTTTGACTGTATCTTTGACTGTTCTTGCGCATCGGAAATAGCCGCCATTACAGGGACACCGGTGATCCGTTTGACATCATTCACCGTCCTGATACTCGTGTCTGTGAACTCCCGAATAGCTCCCAGGCCAACCCCTGCGCCCATACCCAGAATAAATCCTATCAGGACAATGGCCATTCGATTCGGTTTGACCGGTTTTTCCGGCAGTTGCGATGGATTCACAACTGTAAATTTCTCTCCAGCCTGACTTTCTTCCAGGCCCTCGGCCTGACGCGCTTCCATAAGTTTTGCTGATGTCTCATTATATTTTTTTTGAGCAGAACTGTAATCCCGGATCAAATCCTGGTAGTCCTGCTCCACCTGAGGCA
>JAYEMY010000339.1:0-1783 GCA_034718455.1 Thermodesulfobacteriota bacterium | reverse complement strand
AAAGGTACAAGGAAGGTCTTTTTGTCTCAATCCCTTCTTAATCAGGTCTCAGCTTAGAACAGGTGCCATTTTTTCAAAAACAATTTCAGGCTGTTGCATAGGCATTTTTTGTAACCTCCATAATGTCTCATTTTATCTTGGCCTTAATTCGCATAAATTCATATTAAAATTGTCAAAATTGCTCGATATTTCAGAGAGTTAATCTTTTTTCTGTAACCTCAAGGCTTTTTTGGCCTGAGCGAAAAAACCAGCAACTGATTGAAATTTAACAGAAATCTTGTCACAGAATGTAAACATCCTTTTCCTTCATAATCTTCCCCTGGCCCAGTATGCTGATACCTGTTTCACAAGCGGCGCATAGGGGATAAATACGGATGCTGTCTTCGCTTTCTTCAATTATTTCTATTAGTTTCTGGACCAGTTTGTCAAGGAGTTTTTTGTCCAACTTGGCCTCAAATACACTGTATTGCACTCTGTCTCCAAAATCCAGCAAGGTCTTTGCTAATTTTGTTCGCCTTCGGTCATCGGGAATGTCGTAAGAAATGATGTAAAACATTATGGTAGCCGTTTACAGGTTCAGAGGTTCAAGGGTTCACGGTTCAGAACTGTTGAGTCGTGAGTTCTGAACGGCCTTACACCGAAGTCCAGAGCAAGCTTTGCATAGCGTTGAACCAATAAAACATAAAGTAACCCTGAACGGTGAACCCTGAACCCTTGAACCCTTACCCATTATGTCACACTGTGAGCAGCAATGGCTTGTACTCTTCTACTTCCTTTACACATCGCGCCATCATCTCGGCCTGGAGGCGGAAGCAGCGGCGAAGAGTCACTGTTTCTCCGCTGATGGGATGCCTGAATTCTTTGGTCAGGAACCTTTCATATTCGATGAAGAACTTTTTCATTCCCTCTCTCGTAAGGTACACTCCTTTTCCAGTGGAATGGGAATGAAAGTGATCGCCGGAAAGAATGCGATTGTTGATCAGATTTAGAGTCAATCTGTCCCCGGCAATGGGTCTGAACTCTTCAATAAGGTCGCAGGCAAGAGAAGGTCTGCCGTAGTCAGGTTTGTGGAGATATCCTAAATAGGGGTCAAAGCCCATTCCGTCCAGTAATGATGAAATTTCATTGAATATCAGGGTATAGCTAAATGATAGAAGAGCGTTTACAGGATCAGGAGGTGGGCGTTTTTTCCTGCCGTTAAAGATAAAATCCCCAAGGATCATCCGGCCCAGGCCCTGAAAGTAGGCCTTGGCCGCATTTCCTTCAATTCCTAAAAGCTGCTCGATGGACTCTGTATGTGAGACGGCTTCTGAAAATGTCTGTACCTTTTGGATGTTGGCCTTCAGATCAATTTCCGGATGGTTATAGGAAAAAGCTTTCATGATGCTCAGGCAGTTTTGAATTTTACCGGAAATGATGTTATGGGCCAATTGGAGCCTGAAATCAGGTCTTTCAAACCCCCTGAACTGTGCAAGGCGCAACTCGATGTTTTTCGTGGCAGGTGATGTGATCTGGCCTATCAGTCTTCCCCGCCTGGTCAGGATAGCCATTTCTATGCCGTGCTCGAAAAGTTCGTGGACCGCCTGGGTGGTGAATTGAACGTTGCCGAAGATCAGAACCGCGTCTATTTTGTGGCACTGGACATCGAGAAGGACCTCATCGTCCTTTTCCACAATCAGCCTGTCTCCGGTCTTTCGGAGGATGGAGTTCTGTTCGGTGAGATAGATGTTTGCCATATTTACCGGCCCTTCCTTTTCTTGAGGAGGTAGGCCTGGATATCAAA
>JAYEMY010000338.1:0-7703 GCA_034718455.1 Thermodesulfobacteriota bacterium | reverse complement strand
ATCCTCAAGTGCTTTGTGCCGGATAAGGAAGACAAGGCCCTTGCACCATCACAGCTCCCAGGGCGTCTGACTGAGTGCATGGGCATGGAGAAGGACTTGTGGTCATTTCCTCTGTTGCGTGCCTTGGCTGACGCATTACTTGATACAAAGGCCGGACGTGGAAGGTCCCCGCAACACGAGGCTAGATGGTATAATTTGACAGGTTTTTGTCTCCGTCCCGGGACCGGCGAGGTCACGGATCCATGGCGAATCAAGAAGATATGGCCTTTTTATTTTGACGGCCTGGTTTTTTCAAAAGAGATGGAGCCAAGGCTTCAGTGGTGGATATTCTGGCGGCGGGTTGCTGCAGGCCTGGGCTCCGGGCAGCAAACACAGATATTTTCTACCATATCAAGCGCTTTATTGCCTGTCCTGTCCAAGAGGCGCAAGCGGGCCAAAGTGAAGCCGATTAAAGTATCTCAGGAGGAAAGGCGTGAGATGTGGCTCTTTGCCGCCAACCTCGAACGACTTGAGATATCCTGCAAGATAGAGCTTGGGAGAGAACTTGTCTCAAATTTTGTTAAGAACCGGTCCTGGCAGGGTGCCTTGTGGGCGCTTTCTCGCATAGGCTCAAGACAACCGCTTTATGGACCTGCAAATAAGGTGGTGCCTCCCGGAGAGGTATCATCCTGGCTGGATGCCCTGAAAAAACAAGAATTAAAGTATCCCCGGAAGCTCATTAATGCCGTGGTTTCCATAGCAAGGCTTACCGGAGACAGGACCAGGGACCTTCAGACCGCTTGCCGCCAAGACGTAATCACCTGGCTTCAGGTGTTAGGGGCCGGTGAGAAGAAACTGGAACCATTATTGAAAGCCGTTCCTCTTGCAGGAAAAGAGAAAAACCATGCCTTCGGGGAGAGTCTGCCGGAGGGCTTTATCATGGAGCAGGTAGATGACAAGTGAGCAGACGGACAGGTCATATGTATATGTTGGTTTTTTCTGGCATGCTCAGTCCCCTTATCCGTTATTTTGCGCTCCGCTGCATTTGCATTGTTAGCGGAATTTACTTTAAGCGGTTAATTTTACAGTTTTTCTTCCTTTTGTAGCTGTTCATTGATACCCCAATGGTTTTAATAATGATGCCATCGTTTTTATGGTAATATTAGTCGGCTTCATTGATCTCATATTTTGAATTACAGAAGTAGAAACGCCAGATTCTTTGGAAAGTGCCCTTACGCTAATATTCTCTTCATCCATAGCTTCAAGCAACAATTCAGAAAAAAGAAATTGTACATATTCTTTTTCAAATTTTTTCTTTTGTTCTGGGTCGCTCATAATTCGATCAAAAGTTGACCCCTTTCTATTCGGCATAATAAGGGACGTGGAAAAAAATAATCATCCCAGAATTATCAGAAAGTTAATACTATAGATATCCGCAACTGATGCGAACCTATCTAATTGCCGCTTAACGTATGGATATTCAATCAATTGCGTCAGAATATTATTTGTCCTAGTATTAACTGGCTGGGACAATTTATTTTTTCCGTGTCCCTAAACGCTTAGCTTAGGTTATAGGAAAGCGTTGAAAGATGCTTATTTTTTGTCAAATATTTCATCGCCGCTTTTAAATCCGAGACCAGGATGTCGATCAAAACGCACGGCACCAACCACAGCTTTGTCTCCTACAGCTTGGGCTACCTTGGCCACGCCGATTTGACCAAAACCAGCGCACAGTTCAATGGCCTGCACCTCTTGTTCGACCAATTCCTTACTGACCTGAATTGCTTGTTGATAGTTCTTAACTCCAACGACTATCAATTCGACTGTAGCCGGTGTTGATATACTTACCCTATGGTCGCCCGGATCAGCATCCGGCGCCACAAACATAAATGCCGCTTTTAATTTTGCCATAGTTTAGCTCCTTTCTATATTGTAGATGCTCAAAATCAATCACAAAAACACAAAACCAAAACTTGAAAATCAAGCTGTCGAGTCCGCAGACTTCCCCTTCGTGTTTTCGGTCTTTCGTGCCTTCGTAATAATTTTTTCTTTGTTCATATGGACTTAGAGGATTGCTGTAAATTACAAAATAGGGCTACCAACTTAAGGCGGGACTACCTGTAATCTCAAGGTGTTACAGTAGGGTGGGCACTGCCCACCAATATACGCAGTTTGCAACGATTGCCAATTGAGGGTGGGCATTGCCCACCCTGCGAATTGTCCCGCTTTAAGTTGGTAGCCCAAAATAGAGATTGCCTGACTTCCCAGGATGTTTTATTGTCATAATTAGTTGAGGGAAACAAAAAATGGAAAAATTTTCAAAGTCGGGACGTCACTCGCTTATTATAATTGCTCTGATTTGTGTTTTTATGGTCATAGGCACCTATCAAGCACATAAAATTGCCTCTGCCAGGGAAGAAAACGGAACTTACGAACAACTTAAGATCTTCGGTTCTGTTCTCGACCTGGTACAACGCAATTATGTTGAAAAGATTCCGCCCAAAAAGCTTATCTACGGTGCAGTACAGGGCATGCTCAAATCTCTTGATCCCCACTCATCTTTCATGAAGCCTGAGGACTACAAGGAACTTCAGATAGAGACCAAAGGCAGCTTTACAGGCATAGGAATAGAGATCAGCCTCAAAGACGGGATACTGACGGTTGTGTCCCCTATAGAGGGCACTCCGGCATACAAGGCGGGGCTGAAGGCCAATGATAAAATACTCAAGATAGAGGATAAAACCACTAAAAATATGACGTTGATTGAGTCAGTCAAGCTTCTAAGAGGTGCCAAGGGGACCAACGTCACTATCTCCATATACCGAGAGGGATGGAGACGGTTTAAAGATGTAACCCTGACAAGGGACATAATCCCCATAAAAAGTGTGCGATCCAGGATGCTGGAAAAGGACTATGGTTATATACGTATTAGTAATTTCCAGAACAAGACTACTTTCGAACTGAAAAAGGCCTTAAAAGAACTGGAAAAGGACAAAGGTCTCAAGGGCCTGGTTATTGATCTGCGTAGCAATCCTGGTGGGTTACTCGACCAGGCTGTAAAAGTAGCTGACGTATTTTTGGAAAAGGGACTTATTGTTTACACAGACGGCAGGATAGAAGAACAAAAAATGCGATTTGAGGCCCATCCGAACAAGCATCATCACAAGTACCCAATTGCAGTATTGGTCAATGAAGGAAGTGCCAGTGCCTCGGAGATAGTTGCCGGGGCCTTGCAGGATCACAAAAGGGCAATAATTATTGGAATCCAGACCTTTGGCAAAGGATCGGTCCAGACCATCATCCCCCTTGAAGACGGATCTGCAGTACGCCTTACCACAGCCAGATACTACACGCCTAACGGCAGATCAATACAAGCAAAGGGCATAGAGCCTGATATAGAAGTACCTTACACTCCCCTGGAAAAACCAAAAGAAAAGGATGAATTTTTTCATTTCCCGACAGAACGCGATTTAGAGGGACACCTGCTAAATGAAGATGAACCAATTGAAGATGAGCTGAATTCTGTAAAAGATAAAAAAGATAAGCCGGAAGCTGCTGACTCCGAAGTTGAAAATGGAGAAACACAGCCGCCCCCCATGGATAACCAGTTACAAGAAGCAGTTAGAATATTAAAGGCGTGGGCCATATTTACACAAGTCCAGCCATTAGCTATTAGGTAAAAACATTGTATAAAAACGGACTGTTAAGCTAAAAGTTAACGGCTAATCGCTAATCGCTCAAGTTATATTTTTTGAGGTATATTATCCCTAAAAGTGTAAACTATTTTTGGCTTGCTATGAAGGATGCCAAAAATTAATAGGGTTTTTTGTTGTATCCAAGGCGCGAGGAGCGAGCATAACGGGTTATGTGATCGACGAGCAACGAAGAAGACGGCAAAAAAACATTAAAATGTCTAGTTCTCGCTCATCAAAGAACAAAACCCGCAAAAAGAAACGCACAAGACGTTCTCCCCGTCTATTGTGGCCGATAATAGCCCTGGGAATAACCGGGGCGATTGTGTTCCTTTTATACCTTCTTCCTTTACCTCAGAGTACAGGACCAAAAATCTGCCAGCCCTTTGAAGAATTTGAATCAGCACCACCAGCTTCCCGTCCTTCCAAACCATCAAGACCGAAAAGCACAGCCTCAATGCCTGTAGTAGCCATACTTATAGACGACATGGGCTATAATCTTCCGATCAACAATCAGCTTCTGAAGTTAGAAGCCCCTCTTTCCTTTTCCTTTCTCCCAACAGCACCTCATACGCCTAAGCTGGCCAAAAAGGCCAAGGATCTCGGCAAAGATGTCTTAATACACCTGCCTCTGGAGCCTGTTAACGGTGCGATTGACCCTGGTCCCGGCGTCCTGCGTCTAAGTATGGATTTTGATTCCATGTTAAAAATACTCAGAAAGGACCTGGATGCTGTGCCTGGTGCAATTGGAGTGAATAATCACATGGGTTCTAAATTCACGACAAGTAAAAAGGGGATGGAATTGATTCTTACTGAAATAAAACGCCGTGGTCTTTTCTTTGTTGACAGCAAGACTACCCATGAGAGTGTAGCATATATAACTGCCAGATCTATGGGGATACCGGCTGCTGAAAGGACCGTGTTTCTAGATCACGATATTCAAAAGGAATCCATCAGAAGGGAAATCAAGAAAATGGTAAAACTGTCTATGGAGAATGGATGTGTTCTTGCCATAGGGCATCCGACACCTAATACGTGGAAGGTTTTATATGAGGAACTGCCGCGGGTAAGGAAGCGTGTTAGGATTGTTCCGGTTCATACGATTCTTGTTACCCAATAGTGGGAATAATGAAAATGAAATACGGAGAAAAAGCAATAAAAAAAACCGGGCTTGAATCATGGCCAAATCCATGCCCTGAACGCGATTATACCATAGAGATAAGTTTCCCTGAATTTACCTGTCTTTGCCCAAGATCAGGATATCCTGACTTTGCAACCATAAGGATAACTTATATACCGGACCAGTTTATAGTGGAACTGAAATCTCTAAAACTCTATCTTAACACCTATAGAGATCAATATGTTTCGCACGAAGAAGCCATCAACAAAATTTTTTCAGACCTGGCGAAAATCCTCTCCCCCCGCACTATCAAGGTAGAAGGTGATTTTCATCCAAGAGGTAATGTTCACACAGTGATCAGGGTTGAAGGAGGCTCAGGATTACCCTCAGAGCTTGTTCCTAGGCAGAAATATTGATGATTTCATTCGTGGGGGCGGCGAAGTCCTCGACATAAAAGCATTTTATTGGTAGGACAGTATTGGCTGGTGTACTGGTTGCCACCTCGGCCAACGAACCGGCCAATATTTATCAAAACAGCTAAAATATTAATTGCTATAATAAAAAAATAGTGTTAATTAATAATATATTATGGAAAATAACAAACTGGCCAATGAACCGGCCAGGAAAAGCAAAGATCCTGCTTATTATCTAACCCCTCTTCTGCCTGAAAAAGGCAATATAGGCCCCCTGAAGGATATGGCGCAGGAAATCATAGCAGCCTCTGCTGGGTTGGAGAGTAAGGTGGCAAGGGAGACCGCCATTGTACTCGGTGACGAACTCCGGCTCATCAACAGCTACTACAGCAATCTTATTGAAGGCCATAAAACAACTATCCCGGACATCAATATGGCCTTAAACAATAAATTTTCTCAGGATCCGGAGAAAAAATATGCACAGGAACTGTGTGCAGCCCATGTAGAAACCGAAAAACGGTTTATGAAATTTGTGAATGCGCCGCAAAAGCTCAATATTTGCAGCCAACAGTTTTTGTCTGAAATTCATGATGCGTTCTATGCCAATTTATCGGAAGAACATCTTTTCACACACACACCCAAAGGATTTTCCAAAGTGCCGGTCAATCCCGGCCAAATCCGGGATGTCAATGTCTCCGTGGATGGCCGGTCACTTCATGGGCCGCACCATCAGGATTTGCCGGCGTTGCTCAAAGCCTTTGCCCAGAGCTATTCGCCGGATCAGTTTCATGGTGACGAACGTTTAATCGCAATGGCGGCAAGTCATCACCGGCTGACCTGGCTGCATCCCTTCAGGGACGGAAACGGTCGGGTTGTCCGCCTTTTTTCAGGGTTATATCTCGCAGGGATAGGCGTTAACAAAAGCAATCTGTGGTCTTTGTCGCGAGGTTTATCAAGAAATAAAAAGCGGTATATGTTTGAGCTGTGGGCTACTGATTCTCCTGATGAACAAAATAACGCTCACTATTTTGATGATGACCTGCTGGCGGATTTCTGCAAATTTTTCTTTGAAATCTGCCTGGATCAAATACGCTTCATGGAAGACTTGCTGCGGCTTGACCAAATCGAAAGCCGGATCGATTGGTATGTGGAAACGCGGGCCAAACATGATAAAAAACCTTTGCGGATTGAGGCGGCAAAAGTACTCAGGGCCGTATTTATGCGGGGTGCCATACCAAGAGGCATGGCTGTTGAGATCTTAAACATGAGCGAGCGCAGTGCACGCCGAATTGTCAGCGCGCTGATCGAGAACGGTCTTTTGCAGTCACAAAGCCACCGTGCGCCGTTAACGATCGGGCTGCCGATTGGTGTTCTTCCCTACTACTTTCCGGATCTTTACGACCCTTCGGTAATTGGTGAGGAGTATATTGTCTAATAACGGCTTGAAACTTGAAATTGGAAATTAGAAATTTGGAAGAGATGAAACAAATGCATGAAGGCCAAATTTTCTATTTGAACGTTCCATAAACGCCAATAGATGAAAAAACTCAATACTGATTCCATAGAACAGGCTTTGATGGAATCTTTAACTGAATACATAGTAGATAGAGGTGAAGATGTATCCGTGAATGGCACGTTTGTCTTTCAGCCTGATTTCCCATGCTTTCATGGCCACTTTCCAGATCAACCAATACTTCCGGGCATCATACAAATGGCGGCAGTTCGTTCATTGGCCATTAAGGCCCTGAACCAACAGTTTGTACCAACTACTACGGGACGAATCAAATTCCGGGGCTTTATCCAGCCAAAGGAACAGATATCAATAACCGTGAACTTAAAAAAACACCAAACGACATGGAGAGCTATATTCAGCATCTCCCATGGGAATGAGACTGTGTCCACGGGTAGAATAGATTTCTGCGAAAATACAGAGTGATCCCTGACCCCATAAGCGTTAAATTGTTTTGTAAGCGTTCACAGGTTACATTAAAAGATGAACGTCGAACATCGAACATCGAACGTCCAACGTCGAACGAAAAACGAATATCCAATACCGAACATTCAACGGTACACGCTGAATGAGTTTTAACCATCTCAGGGTCTCCCTAAGTTCCTTTAATGAGATACGAATCGCATGGATAAAGTCCTTTTCCCCCATTTAACATTCGATGTTGGACGTTCGATGTTCGATGTTCATTTTTTTTAGTAAACCTTTGAACCTGTGAACCCTGAACCCCTTAATGGATGCAGACATGAGATCTCAACATTGCTATTTTCCTTCAGAGCCTGATGCTCCACGGCCTCTTACAGTCACTATTCCCCGCAGGGTCAGGTTTGAAGAAATAGATCCATTGGGGATGGTATGGCACGGTCGGTATGTGAGTTATCTGGAAGATGGCCGGGTGGCATTTGGAGACAGATATGGCCTGCGTTACATGAAGTTCAAGGATGAAGGGCTGGCAGCTCCTATTGTGAAAATGCACATCGATTATAAAGCCT
>JAYEMY010000337.1:0-7746 GCA_034718455.1 Thermodesulfobacteriota bacterium | reverse complement strand
TACCCTCCGCCTTGCATATGCAGTACCCTGTAAACGCTTACAGTTCGGTAGGTTGTGGTAAAACGGGCGTTGTAACCCCATGAACAATTACCTGATTCAATTGATATTTCCATAATACACGATAAGGAAGATAAAAATCATGAAGGCTTTCGGACCGGTTCCGTCCAGACGTTTGGGACGCAGCCTTGGCATTAACAATATTCCTGCAAAGGTCTGCACGTATTCCTGTGTTTATTGTCAGGTGGGACTTACAACACAGATGCAGGTTAAGCGCCGCGCATTTTATAGACCAGGGGAGATTTTGGAAGAGGTTGAGGAAAAGGCAGAAAGAGCAAAAGAAATCGGAGAATCCATTGATTACCTTACCTTTGTAGCTGATGGCGAACCGACCCTGGATTTAAATCTCGGCCGTGAGATTGAGTTGTTAAGGCCTTTGGGGATCAAGATTGCAGTGATCAGCAATGCTTCCCTCGTCCGGCACAAGGATGTGATGGAAGATCTAATGAAGGCTGACTGGGTTTCTTTAAAGGTAGATTCAACGCAAGAAGCGATCTGGCGGAAAATCGATCGTCCCCATCGGTATTTAGACCTGGTGTCCATTTTGGATGGGATGCTCGAATTTGCGGGCATTTTTAAAGGAAAACTGGTAACTGAAACAATGCTTGTTAAAGATATTAATGACAGTGATGACTATATTGCAGAGATTGGTGATTTTTTAGCCCGACTGAGCCCTGACATTGCCTACGTATCCATTCCCACAAGACCGCCTGCAGTAAAGTGGGTGCAACCTCCGGATGAGGAAGTGATAAATCGGGCCTATCAGATCTTGAATGAAAAAAATGACAGCGTAGAATACCTGATTGGTTATGAAGGCAATGCATTTGCTTTTACAGGAGAGGTTGAGGAAGATCTGCTGAGTATTACCGCTGTCCATCCTATGAGGGAAGATGCCTTGGATGAGTTTATATTCCAGGCAGGGGCTGACTGGTCCGTTATCAATAATATGATTTCTCAAGGTCAACTCATTAAGACGAATTATGAGGGGAAAAATTATTATATGAGGAGACTTTCTGTAAAACCGTTCACGGGTTCAAAGGTTCAGGAAAAAGATGAACATCGAACATCGAACGTCCAACATCGAATTTTGAATGAGAAAAGATGAAAAAAACAGACTTATGACAGGATTCACTGATAACTTAAAGCCGTTGATTTGTGAGTTCTGGATGGAGAAAGTATGAGAATAGAACAATAGAGCAATGATAAATCAACAATCATCAATCAACAATCATCAATCCAAATCAGATGGGTTACGTTCCGGTCGCGAGGCCTTGCAAATCTTGTGGGAGCGAGGGCTCAGGGGACGGGAACTCCTTATAGAGCACACCAGAATTGTGGATGCCTTTTTATCAGAGACCTTTTCTGCCTGTCCTGAAGCCAGGGAGAAAATGGCCCTGATAGCTCTGGGCGGATACGGAAGAGCAGAACTTTTTCCATTCTCAGATATTGATGTGATGTTGCTTTATGAACCAGAGGTGGAAGACAGGGTGTCCGCTGTTGCTGAATCCGTTTTTTATCCCCTGTGGGATGCCGGGTTAGAGGTGGGCCACGGTGTGAGGACTATTGAGGCCTGCCTGACTGACGCACAAAAAGACTTTTACTTTCAGGTAGCACTATTAGATGCCAGGTTTATCCATGGAGACGATTCACTCTTTTCCCGGCTGAAGCACGAGTTTATTCAAAGATTTCTAAAGGGCAGAAAAAAAACTTTTATGGAGGACATGATTGCTCACAGAAAGGAAAGGCATAGACGATTCGGAGCCAATGCCTATCTCCTTGAGCCCAACATTAAGGAAAGCAGGGGGGGATTGCGGGACATCCATTCGATTTTATGGACTTCCAAGGTCCATTTTGGACTGAAAGATATCAAATCCATTGAAGAGGCAGGGCTCATCACAAATGTGGAAAGGAGCGCACTGGAAGATTCCTGGGATTATCTGCTCAGGATAAGAAACAGGCTCCACTATATTAAATCCCGTAAAAACGACAGGCTGTTTTTCGAGTATCAGGAGGAAGTTTCCAGTTTCTTTGGTTATAAGGACAGTAACAATATGCTTGGTGTGGAACACTTTATGAAGGAGGTTTACGGACATCTGCAGACCGTAGCTGTTATATCAGACCTGTTTTTTGAATGTGCTGACGAGGTCTCGAACCTTTCCGCCTGCAGCAAAGAAAATAAAATTCTTGAGCCCGGCATAGAGGTCATTGATTGCTGCATAGTCCTCACAGAGCCATCACTACTTGAAAAATGTCCCTATCTGTTAATGCGGCTTTTTTCCCATGCGGCCAGGACCGGCCTGCCTATACATTACAGGACAAGACGGTTTGTAAGCGCCAACATGGACCTTGTAGACGAAGAGTTGAGATCCTCAAAATACATGGCAGAGGCCTTTTTACAGGCGCTTCAGGATGGCGAAAGGCCTTTGGAGGTCCTGGAGGCCATGCTGGATACAGGTATTCTTGCCGCCTACATCCTGGAGTTTTCTGAGATCAAATCCCTGGCCCAACACGATGTCTACCACGTTCATACAGTGGATAGACACTTACTTCAAACTGTTGCCGAACTCCATGGCCTGAAGGAGGAAGAGTCTCGGATTTTTATGGCCCTGGAATCACCTCACATACTTTATCTCGCTGCCCTGTTACATGACATAGGAAAGGGCCGCGGTGGACACCACGCTGAACGCGGGGCTGAAATAGTCAAGGATATCGGGAAGAGAATGGGGCTTTCCTCAGAGGAATGCGCCTGTCTCTCCTTCCTTGTGCAAAACCACCTCTATCTGGTGCATATTGCCATGAGGCGGGATCTGGAAGATGAAACCCTCATATTGAAATGCGCAAGGGAAATACAGGACATTGAACGGTTAAACATGCTCTATCTACTTTCCATAGCGGATTCCAGGGCAACCGGCCCAAACGTCTGGAATGATTGGAAAGCAACGCTGGTGCATGATCTATTCTTGAAAATCACCCTCTTTCTGGAAGGATCAGAGATCTATGATTACCACAGGATCCAGGCCTTAGATTGGATGAAGCAACAGATAGCCTCCAGGCTCGGGGAAAAAGGAAAAGATAGCCTTGCTATAATGCCTGATGACTACATAATGGGCTTTACTCCCGAGGCCATTGAAAGGCATATCCAACTCAAGACTCAATTGTCAGATCAACTTTCCCTGGTATTGACTGAGGACAGGAAAACTTACTGGTCCCTGCTCGTGATAGCAAATGACCAAACAGGACTCCTTGCCAGGGTATTTGGAATTATGGCCCTTCACAATCTTAACGTGCTTGCTGCTCAGATTTTTACCTTAGGGGATGGGACAGCTATAGATGTGCTGGATGTGAAATCTTCGGTCAACAAGGACTACGATGAACAGGACTGGGAAGCCCTTAAAAAAAATCTGAACCTGGCCCTGGACGACCGGCTGGGATTAGCCCATCGACTAGCTGGAAAATACAGGCCGGTGAGATCCTGCGACTGGCAGAAATACCTCAAACGCCGGGCCCGGGTTGTCCTGAACAATGAGGCATCAGATTTTTACACAATCGTGGAGATCTATGCAGAGGACAGGATCGGCCTTCTCTACGAAGTTACCCGTACCCTGGCGGATTTCGGTTTAAATATTTCCAGGGCCAAGATAGGTAGCAAGGTCGATCAGGTAGTAGATGTTTTTTACGTGCAGGACAAAAAAGGGCGGAAAATCAGCGCTCCTGATCTGCAGGAGGAAATCCGAAATGCCTTGTTGTATGCGGTAAATTGCGGGGTATTTTAGGGTTTAAGTTTAAAAAATGAATGTCCAACATCGAATGAAAAACAAATATTCAATACCGAACATTCAACGTAATTTCTCAATAAGTCCGTGCAAATCATGTTTTGCGACTATCCAGTGACTGTTACCCAGGTAACTGTTCACTGGATTACAATGCCCCGTTTTACCGCAACCCACCGAACTGTAAGCGTTTACTAAAATCCATTATTTTTTAAACGAATTAGCAGCTTGAATCGTCTTAACTGGTAACTCTGGTTTATTTTGAAAATGTCATGACTGATGAAAAAATAATTACTGCATTTCTGAAGGGCAAAGAAGGTGCCTTTGAAGATTTAATGGTCAAATACCAGCGTCCGCTGTTTTACATGGTAAGGGGTATGGTTTTCGACGTGGAAGAAGCTCGAGATATAACGCAGAAGGCATTTATTAAGGCCTTCCGCCGCCTTAAATCACTTAAGAACAGGAGTCAGTTCCGGGGATGGTTGTATAGAATAGCAGCAAATCAGGCCCTGGATTATTTGAAGCTCAGGAAGGAAAACCTGGAGTATGAGGGTTGGATGGTCCCGGATTGTCGTACTGGTCCTGAGCCTAATTTAATCAGGAAGGACCTCAAAAAACAGATTATGGAGGCCATCAACTGCCTTCCTCCAAGACAGCACCAAGTCCTGAATTTGAGGCTCATAAGTGATTTGAGTTTTAGAGAAATATCCGAGATTCTGGAGATTAAGCAGGAGACCGCTCGATCGAATTTCCATTTTGCCATGAAAGGTCTTAGAGAATTACTCAGGAAAAGGGGAATTATTCATGAGATGTAACCGTTCACACTCCCTGGCAGCCGACAGGCTTTTGCAGGGTTTCAACCGCGGACAAGGTTGCACCAAAAGGCGTATTCTCAATGGATTGTGCTTTGAAATCCAAAAAAGGCTGTTGGCTGTCAGGGGGGGGAAATGAATGATTACCATGAGATGTAAGGATTTTTGGGAGAAGCTCCCGGAGTTTTTCCCTGCTGAAGAAGGTTTGACCAAGGACCTGGGGAAACACCTGGAAGACTGTCCTTCCTGCAAAGAGGAAATGGCTTTGCTTGAAAAAGGGTTTGCTGAGCTGAAACAAGAGGTTGAGCAGGAACAGAGTGCTCGTTTTTGGCATGAGATGCGGGCAAACGTGCGCAGCAATGTCAAAATCCCCAAACACAGGGCTTTATGGGAGTTCAACTGGTGGAGGTTTGGCTGGGCAGCCACTGCGATCACGGTCATGCTCCTGGTCTTCAATTTGTTTTATGGGCAAAAATCCTTTCTTCAGGAAGATGAACTCATGCTTATGGCGGGAATTGACCCTGTTGTCTCAGTATACGAAGATTCACAGATCTTGGTAACTGAATGCGAAGAAGATCAATATGATCTTTATCTTAATGTGGATTTAACCGAGGGCTGGTCGTCCCTTTTGGCAGAGACTGCTGAAGACTCGACCTGAGGAGGTGATAATTATGAGAAGGGTATTTCTTGCTTTGCTATTGGTCATATTTTTTTTGTCTGTTAGCTGTACAGCCAGGGTTCAGTGTCCGCCACCGAAGCCGGTGGGGTGCGGCTGTGCAAAAGTGTGGGTGCCTCGGCATTGCAATTGTAGAGGAGTATGGATACCCGGACATTGGAGATGTAAATGCCGCTGACAGATCTAGGAATACGGATTTCAAAACTGATTACATGTGCCAAAAAATCAATAAAGGAAGGTGACTTAAAATGAAAAAGCAAATTCTTTTCTGCGCACTCGCATTGGTTCTGATGATTTCAGAGTGCTTTGCCGGACCAGGCTTTCGAGACAGACCCGGAGACCTTAAGGAACGATTTGTAATACTAAGAAACTGGGAGCTTCTACAAGCATTTGACCTATCAGAAAAAGAGGCTCAAAAGGTCTTTGAAATTCTAAAAAAATACGATGATGATCGGGTCGAGCTAATTAATAAGAGAAGACAACTCCTTAAGGGATTGAGGGAGGATGTCGATCGTTCCTCTTCTCCAGATGCCAGGCTTAGTGAGCTTATGCAGGATTTAACCGATACCAACGTAGAATTGGCCGGACTCCCAAAGAGACAACTCGAGGGGCTGGGAGAAGTTTTCAATATCAGGGATCAGGCCAGGTTTCTCTTGTTTTCTGAAAAGTTCGCAGGGCAAGTGCGGATGCTGATTGCCGGGGAACGACACAAACGTGGAAAGAGTGTTCCGGTTAGCGGACCGAAGCAATAATTGTAGGCGTTTAAGGGCATCCTTCATAGCAAGCCAAAAATAGTTTACACTTTTAGGGATAATAAAATATGACTTGTGCGATTAGCTATTAGCCGTCAGGTTTTAGGTTTTAGCTAACAGCTAATGGCTGGCATCCGTCTATGTTGAAAAAGTGCGACCTGTGCGGTTACACGTCAAATTGTGCAATACACGAAAAGGAAAAGGATTATCACGAAAGCACGAAAGATTGAAAACACGAAAAAGAAGCCTCTGGATGGATTAATGAACATCGAACGTCGAAATTGGAGATTCGTTTTTCATTCGATGTTCGATGTTGGACGTTCGATGTTCGATGTTCATCTTTTTTTATGTCTTGTTTCGTGTTTTCAATCTTTCGTGTTTTCGTGATTGATTTTAAGTAGTTTCTTAACCACACAGTTCGAAAAAGTGTAAACTACAAAATGAAGGATGCCCGTTTAAGGTTATATTTATGCCGTAGTAACTGTTCAGGTTGAAGGCTGAGGGCTGAAGGATTTCAACCTGTACGGTTTTTTTGAACGATGTTCATTTTTTTTGCCCCCTGCTCCCTGCCTCTCTCATCAACCTATAAATTCCTAAACGGTTACAAAAAATTAAAGTAATTATATATATGTCCGATAAGTATAGATAGATACAAATGTTGCAAGAAACCATAGACATTCCGGGAGGGAAGTCCATGTTTAACAGATGGTCTATTTTACTGTTTTTAATGGCAATTATGGTCTGTCTCGTTAGTTGCGGGCAAAAGGTTAAGGATTCTGTTACACCCCTCAATACCTCTGTTCAATATGCAAATAGTCCGGCAAAACAAATCGTTGTATTACCTTTGGCGGATTATACCATGGGAGCTCAGCCTGACGATTCTCTTCGCCGGCAGGTCAAGATCTATGAGGCCCTGATGTACCGGTTGGCTGAGAAAGGCTTTTATGTCCCGCTTAAAGAGGATGTTGTGCAATATCTGGTTGATCTTGGAGTCATCCGAATCGTTGGGCAACCTTCCATTCGTTCCGGCAGCTCTTGCGGATTAATTGCGGAAGAATTGGGTAGCGGATGGTCGGAAGCCATGCAGGAAGAAATCCAGAAGCTGGTCGTAATGAATGAGCAGCTTGGCAAGTCCAAAGAACGCTATGAGCTTACAAAAGTCGGTCTTGACCCCGGCACCATACAACAAATAGGGCGCCGTTTTGGGGCTGATTACATTTTGAGAGGACGTGTTGTTGAATATGAAGTAAGAGATGGAAATACTCTTAATCCTCTTCAGATTGGGATACTGCCGTTTTTCTTTGACACAAGTTCCGCTTTATTATTTGGATTCGCAGAATCTGAACGATACGATCTTTGGCAGGATTTAACTATAGGCGCCGGTCTTGGGGCCCTGTTGGGTAGCCAAGCGGAAACACCTTTTTCAGCTCCTAGTAAAAAGACCACAATAACAGGTGGTTCTCACCCACGTTTTGCTACAAAGTCTGTCAGCCATGAAGGCGGATACAGTGATTATGCCGGATTAAATGCTGCTGTATGGGGTGCGGCCGGGGCATCAGCCGCATATCTGGCATCTAAGGGAGGCCACGTTCCTCAAGCAGTAGTTCAAATAAGTCTTGCCTTGCAAGACGCAAGTGATGGCCGGATTATTTGGGCGAACCGGGTGGAAAAACAGGTTG
>JAYEMY010000336.1:0-7765 GCA_034718455.1 Thermodesulfobacteriota bacterium | reverse complement strand
CTTTTATAGATTTATGGTAACCGTTCACAGGGCACAGCACCTGCTTTGTTGTCGGGCACTTGAAGTACAGGGAGTACGTCTGCGTACCCTCCGCCTCGCATCTGCAGCACCCTGTAAACGGTTACAGTTCTGTAAGTTGCAGTAAAACGGGCATTATCGAATTTCTGTTTTTTCCAATTTCAAATTTCAAGTTTCGAATCAACTTTTCCCCGTACCCCACCTCATATAGTCTTTCATAAGATAGGCAGACTCTTCCCGTTCGATTTTGACTGCACATACCTTGAATTCAGGTGTCTTGGCGATTGGGTCCAGTGCCCTGCTGGTCAGGATATTTGTCCTGGTCTCAGCAAAATTGAAAGTCATGCAGACAACACCGGCAGGGACAATTTTCGTTATTTTTGTCTTGGCCTTTATGCTTCCTCTCCTTGAGGTTACTTTTATGACTTCACCGTCCTGGATCACCAGAGAAGCAGCATCAGCCGGGTGTATCTCAACATGCTCTTCCTTTCGAAGCTCATCAAAGCCTTCTGCCTTATGCGTCATGACTGCATGATAATGGAAGGTGCCCCGCCTGGTGATAAGGATAAAGGGATACTCGTGGCTGGTAGTCTCTGCCGGAGGCCGATATGAGATGGATGCGAATTTTGCGCGCCCGGTCGGTGTGCTGAAGCGTTCACTGTAAAGATACGGTGTCCCTGGATGCTCGTGATCCGGGCAGGGCCATTGGAGTCCGGACTTTTCAATACGTTTATATGTAATGCCCCCGTAACTTGGGGTCAGACAGCGCATTTCCTCAAAAATTTCTTGAGGGTTGCCAAAATCAAAACCTTTGGCCCCCATGCTTTTTGCAATATCGCATATGATCATCCAGTCGGGACGTGAATTGCCTTTAGGCTCTATTGCTTTGCGGACCCGTTGCACCCGCCGTTCAGTGTTTGTAAAAGTTCCATCTTTTTCAGCAAAACTGGAAGCCGGGAGTACAACGTCTGCCAATCGCGCTGTCTCTGTGAGGAAGATGTCCTGCACAACAAACAGTTCCAGGTGTGATATGGCCTTTTTGATGAAAGTGGTGTCCGCGTCAGTGACTACCGGATCCTCGCCCTTCAGATAGAAGGCCTTAATCTTACCATTATGGGCAGCTTCAAACATCTCGGTCAATGTGAGCCCGTTTGATGGACTAAGTTTACAATTCCAGGCCTTTTCAAATTTTCTCCGAACCTTTTCATTTTCCACCTTTTGATAACCGGTGTATACATTGGGAAGCGCCCCCATGTCACAGGCGCCCTGAACGTTATTCTGCCCCCTTAAGGGATTTACGCCGGTTGATGGTATGCCGATATTACCTGTGAGTAGTGCCAGGTTAGCCAGGGCACGCACATTATCCGTCCCGTGTGAGTGCTCGGTGATACCCAGGGTATACAGGATTGTTGCGGGTATATACGAGCCAAACATCCTGGCTGCTTTAACTATGTCCTGTGCGGGAACACCGGTAATTTTCTCAGCGGTTGCCAGGTCATTCTCCATGATGGAGGCCTCAAAGGCATCATAATCCTCGCATCGCTCTTCGATAAATGAGGTGTCCAGGAGGTTTTCTTCGATAATGATCCTCATCATTCCATTCAGGAGTGCCATATCTGTTCCGGGACGAAGCCTGAGCCAGATATCGGCCATGCGGCAGAGAGGTATGCGCCGGGGATCAACTATAATGAGCTTTGCACCCTTTTGTACAGCCCTGGTAACCTGTCTGCCTATAATGGGATGATTAGCTGTTGTGTTGGTGCCGATAGCAAAGATGCAAGCCGCATCACTGATCTCATTGATAGAATTCGTCATGGCACCGCTACCGAAACTGGCGGCCAGACCGGCCACCGTGGGTGCGTGTCAGAGACGGGCACAGTGGTCAATATTATTGGTTTTTAAGACCGCCCTGGTAAATTTTTGGAAGAGGTAATTCTCTTCATTTGTGCATCTGGCCGAGGAGATAGCAGCGATCTCATCTCCTTTGTAATGGGCCAGGCTGCTTGCTACATATTTGATCGCCTGGTCCCAGGTGATCTCTACAAACTTACCTTCTCTTTTCACAAGGGGTAAGGTAACCGGTCTGCCTTCTTCTGTTACTTCAACTACAGAGGATGGCTGTGCATATTCATCGTATGCACGCATGAGTGGAAGAGACAGCCTGTCCGGACTATTAACGAAGTTATAACCAAAGCGCCCGCGAACACAGAGATTGCCCTTGTTGACGGGGTTTTCATTATCGCCCCTGGCCCTTACGATGGTGTTTCCGCGTATTCCCAGATAAAGTCCGCACCCCACCCCACAGTATGGGCAGGTGGTTTTTACTTCACGGGTTGGATATTCAGCCTTCTTGGGTACCAGGGCACCTACGGGGCAACGCTCCATACATTCCCCGCAAGAAACGCATACAGAATCTTTCAAGAGTTTGTTGGCAAACGTGCTGACTCTGAGGTCGTAACTCCGGTATGCCATATTGATTGCGTCATTACCTACAATTTCATGGCAGGTACGGACGCATATTGCGCACTGGACGCACTTGTTGGGATTGAAATCGAAAAACGGGTTACTGGTGTCAATGGGAAGGTCCTTGGCTACATGCTCAAGACGATTAAACCGATGCTCATTGAAACCTATACGGTTCACCAGTTCCTGAAGCCGGCACTGCCCGCTCTTGGCACAGAGAAGGCAGTTGAAGTCATGATCACTCAAGATGAGCTCAAGAATTATCCTGCGCAATCGTTCAATTTCATGATCGTCGGTAACAACCACCATACCTTCTTCTGCAATGGTCCGGCAGGCCGGTTCAAGCCTTCGTCGATTTTCGATCCTGACAAGACACAGGCGACATACGCCTATGGATGAGACATCAGGGCAATGGCACAGGGTGGGGATATAGATACCCGCGTCCTGGGCCGCTGTGAGGATAGTCGCACCCTCATCGGCCTTTACCGTAATTCCGTTTATGTTCAATGTAACATTACTCACTCTGATCCCCCAAACCTTCTGCCAGACCCGTAACGCACTCCACTGCGTTGAACCGCTTGGGACAGACCTCCATACAGGTCCCGCATTTGATACACTTACTCTGGTCAATCTCGTGGACCTGCCATTTTGCACCTATAATGGCATCAACCGGACAGGCCTGCAGACACTTCAAACAAGCCTTACATCTATAGTCCTTGATACGATAGAAAATAAGAGATCTACACACAAGGGCCCGGCAGCGCCTCTCATGGATATGCTCTTCATACTCCTTGCGGAAATACTGTATGGTAGAAATAACCGGATTGGGGACTGTCATGCCAAGGCCGCATATGGAAGCCTGCTTGACTGCATCGGACAGTTCGAGCAGGATCTCAATATCTCCGGGCTTTCCGTTTCCTCTTGTAATGTCCTGCAAGATCTTGAACATCTGCTTTGTGCCAAGCCGGCACGGAGTACACTGCCCACAGGATTCATTCTGAGCAAAATCGAGGAAGTACCGGGCAATATTTACAATACACGTGTCCTCATCCATGACAAGCATGCCCCCGGAGCCAATAATCGACCCAGCCTTGGCCAGCGATTCATAGCCCACGGGCAAATCCAGAAGTTCTTCAGGGATACATCCGCCGGAAGGCCCTCCGGTCTGGACTGCTTTGAAACGTTTTCCTCCCGGGACCCCCCCGCCTATATCAAAGATAATTTCGCGAAGCGTCGTACCCATCTCCACTTCGACAAGGCCCACATTCTGGACCTTTCCCACAAGTGAGAATATCTTTGTTCCCTTGTCAGTGGAAGTGCCTATTTCTGAATACCACTTGCCCCCATTCAGAGCAATCCTGGAGATGTTTGCAAGTGTCTCCACATTATTTATAACAGTGGGTTTACCCCACAACCCCTGTATGGCAGGGAAGGGGGGCTTTGGTTTTGGCCGGCCGCTTCTTCCTTCGATTGAGGCTATAAGCGCTGTTTCCTCGCCACATACAAACGCGCCCGCTCCCTTTACAATCTTGATTTCAAAATCAAACCCGCTCCCCATAATGTTGTGACCGAGGAGTCCCATATCAGTAGCCCGAGCTATGGCTGTGGACAAATGATGTACAGCCAGGGGATACTCTGCTCGCACATATATAATCCCTTGAGATGCTCCGACTGCATATCCGGCGATCATCATCCCTTCCATCACGCTGTAAGGATCGCCTTCCATCACGCTCCGGTCCATAAAGGCACCAGGATCACCCTCATCGCCATTACAAATGATGTACTTTTCTTCACCTGGGGCGTTGCGCGCTGTTTCCCACTTGATGCCGACTGGGAATCCGGCCCCTCCTCTTCCCCGCAGACCGCTGAGTTTGATTTCTTCAATGACTCCTTCAGGGGTCATTTGAGATAGGATTTTAGCAAGGGGCCGAAAGCCATCGACCCTGATATAGTCTTCAATGCTCGTAGGATCTATGATGCCGCAGTTTTTCAGTACAATCCTTCTCTGTTTTTTGTAAAAGGGAATATCGTTTTCATGAAAGCACTTCCGGCCGGTGACGGGATCTTCGTATAAAAGTCTTTCAATTACCCTGTTTTCAATCAATGTCTCAGAAATGATTTCCGGCACGTCCTCTTTTGTTACGTGCTGATAAAATATTTTTTCCGGGCCCACAATCACAATCGGACCCCTCTCGCAAAATCCATGACAACCTGTCTTTTTGACCGTTATCTCATCTTCAAGCTCCTGGTCCTTGATTCCCCTGACAAAGGCCTCCCTGACATGTTCACTTCCAGACGACATGCAACCGCTTCCACAGCATACACTGACCATTTTCCCGGTTGTCTGCTCACCGGCAATGAGGGATTCCCTGAGGAGTCTTAACGATTCCGCACTATCTATTCTGTAGTCTTCAGTTGATTGTATTGAGATCGATTTATCCATATTTATATTATGTTTCCGACCATCTGAGGGCCTAGCCCTAATTCCGCTAAAAAGACCCTATCTGTTGCGTTGCATAAGAGCTGAAAGCCTGAAGCTGAAATGGGTCGATTACGATAGTTCTTTGAGCTTTGAGTTTTGAGCTTTCAGCTTTGACTGAGTCTCTGTAGCATCAAGATCCTCTGTCAGTATTTTCTTGACCTTTCTTACTGTCATTTTCGAATGGACCTTGTTATCTACGAGGACAACCGGAGCCAAAGCACATGATCCTAGGCAAGCCACTCGCTCAAGACTGTATTTGTAGTCCGGAGTCGTCTGACCTGTCTTGATCCCAAGGCAGTTTTCCGCCGTTTCAAGGATATCACGCGCACCCAGTACATGACAGGCAGTCCCCTGGCACACGGAGACAAGATGATCACCTCGGCGAGTCAAATAGAAATGGTCATAGAAAGTTGCCACGCTGAATACCTGGCTCGGCGGCAATTTCAAAAAATCTGCAATTGAGGACAATGCGGCCTCAGGAAGATACCCAAACTCCTCCTGAACTCTCTGCAGGATGGAGATCAATCCTCCCCTTTTTCCTTTAAAAACTGCAAGTATCTTATTAAGTCTTTCAGTATCCATATAATTGCGAGATCCTTTGTTCTACCTGAATTGAGCGCTTAGCTGTTAGCCATTAGCGTTTAGCTTTGAAAAATGGTTCATCACGGATTAGTGTGGTAATCCGTGATGAACAGCTATTAGCATTTAGCTTTTAGGTGTTAGTAACCTATTTGGAAAACAGCAGCGAATTAACAGCTAATACTTAACAGCTAATTTTGTAATAGCAAAACATTTAAAGGCTAATCGCTCAATTAACGCTTTCCCTGAATGATGTCTTCAGCCATCCGCACATCATCCATGCCGCCAATGAACACAGGCACCCTTTGATGAAGATGATGCGGTTCAATATCGAGTATACGTTCAGTACCGGTGCTTGCATGTCCTCCTGCCTGTTCGACTATATAAGCCAGGGGATTGACTTCGCAAGTGAGCATCAGTTTTCCATGTGGTTTTGAAGGATCCTTTGAATTCGCCGGATACATGTATATTCCACCCTTCAGGAGATTCCTGTGAATATCCGTTACAAAAGAGCCTGTATAACGCCCTGTATAAGGACGGCCTGTTTTTAAATCAGGCGTCTTAAAGTACTCGATAGCGTCCTGGATATTCTCCTCCCAGAAATAATAGTTCCCCTCATTGACGCTGTAGGTCTTGCCTTTTTTGGGTATGCGAATGTTCTCATGGGAAAGAAGAAATTCGCCGATACTTGGCTGCAGCGTAAAGCCATGCACCCCATCTCCTGTTGTGTAGACCATCATAGTGCTTGATCCATAAATACAATAACCTGCCGCCACCTGCTCACAACCGGGCTGCAGGGCGTCCGCCATCATGCCGAATTCCCCAATGCCTCGTTTCTTGAAGAGTGAGAAAATCGAGCCGATCGCAACAGGTACGTCAATATTGGTAACGCCCCCCAAGGGATCAAAAATCAATATATAATTACCCTTGGCATACTTTTTAGGGATAGGTATCAAATCCGTATTCATCTTGGATGCCATGCAACTCAAGCATCCCACGTGACTGAGGCGGTTCACAATTGTAGAGTTGGCAAATTCGTGTAATTTTTGTACGACTCCTTCGTCACCACTTACTGACTCAATAGTATCAAGTGCATCAGATAAGTTTGCCTTGTCCACTTTTTGCGCGATGATCTTGGCTGCAATTGTCAGCTCTGACAGAATAGATGTAAAGGCACCCGTTGCTTCCGGCTGCTCTTTTTGACTGGACAAGATAAACTCGGTAACAGTTATCCCTTTGGCCATTTTAAATCCACCTTTTTTTGTGTATTATATCAAACTGTGAAAATAACTTCTCTTATAACCTTGATGGTAATATTTTGTACCATGTTGATACATCTTGGTCAATATATGTGCCCGAAGCCCGATGGGAAAATGGTATTGACGCGTTTATCAACAGTCCAAAAGCATGAAAGCCAAATTTCCAATTTTTAATTTCAGCGTTCCGCGAACGGATACTAAAAAATTTTATGATCCAATTTTTGAGAAGTCCGCCCGAAGGGCGCTAACTTGACTGTACAAAGGTAAAGGGATATGGGTAATTAATCAAAACAACTCGCAAACAGTTATCGGGGATGAAATAATGTGAAGCAAGATATTCTACGCACATGCATAGATCCGTCAGGGGTTTTTATTTGTGCTATTCATCAACCATCTTACAAAGTCGTAAATCTCAGGCAGACCGACGCCTTGGCTGTGTTGGGCCACGATTCGGACGGCAATGCAATCAATAACCAGACCAACTTCCCTCAGGGCGACCTTGCTATTAACAATGCGGGCCGGGTCTGTGAGATCCCTAATGCCTTTCCTTTTTGGGGCGCTACATACATCCTGGATGACCAGGCCAGGCAATTCTCAAAGGACCCGGAACAACTCAGATTCACAAAACGCGATGAGGAATCGGATAGGCTTTTGCCATTACTGAAAGATCTGTTGAGTGGGCGCTTAAAAGGTTCGAATAAAAAGGCATATTCACTGAAAGATCTCCCAAGGTCCGTTCTTGTGTCCCTGGCCCAGACGTCCAAAGACCGTGAACTCCTCAAGGCCATCGCGCATTTGGCATGCAAGTTCGAATTGGACGGCAACCAGGATCCTGTTGGTATGAAATATGAAAAAGATAAACAAGGCAGACTCAGACCGGTTCTGTTCGATCATGAGCTCTTTGAGGTGCTTGGTAACAATATAGCCTGTCCGGATAATTATAAGCCGGCCATGGTATTAATGC
>JAYEMY010000335.1:0-7775 GCA_034718455.1 Thermodesulfobacteriota bacterium | reverse complement strand
ACACGTCCACAGTTGTCTGTTCCAGAGGTTCCAGGAGTCCTGCCTTGGCCACTGCCATCCGGACAACGTCCTTGGCCTTTTCAGTTGCGGCCTTTGGTTCCTGTGAATGGACCCAGGAACACTGATCTCTGATGTTGGCCATCTCAATGAGCGCCGGGTTTAAACCAATTGACTTTAAGGTCTCCTGGAAAAGGGGTTCATGTGTGCGGGGGGAACAGGCGGCAATGACGACACGGTTAAGCCGATTCCCTTTTATTTTATCAGCTATGCTCTTCAGGGCATCCTGAGAACAGGAGTAGAGGGTGTCCTTGCAAAATACTACGCCAGGAAGCGTACCCGCATAATCTCTGACCGTATCAACATCCACAACACCGGCAATATTGGACCCGCAGTGACAGACAAATACACCTATCCGGGGATCTTCAGACGCGAGGGTCTTGTCCTCTTCAGGATATGATATGGTAACAGTGCGGGTATTTCGGACGTCTGACAGGAGTTCCGAAGCCATGGCTGCCACACCGGAGGCTTGGCTGACACTCTCAGGGATATCCTTGGGTCCCTGAAAGGCCCCTGCCACATAGACCCCTTCACGGCTTGCAGCAAGGGGTGAATCCACGGATGTCTTACAGAATTTGTAGTGATTAAGCTCTATCCCGGCAATCTCCGCAATTGCCTTTGCGTCTTTCGGGGCATTAAGTCCTTCTGAGAGGACCACCATATCAAATAATTCTGAACCGGATTTTCCGTCATCTGTCGTCCAGGTAAGGGCAAGCTGTCCGTCTACTTGGTCTACCCTGGGAATTCGCGCTCTTATGACCCTGAGTCCGTATTTATCCTCAGCCCGCTCCCTTGCGGCATCAAAGCCTTTACCCTGGGTACGGACATCCATAAAAAACAGGGCAATATCCAAATCCGGGTCATGTTCCTTTGCAACCGAGGCCTCTTTTAAGGCATACATGCAGCAGACAGTGGAGCAGTAGCCGTTTCCGCATATCTCGTCCCTTGAACCCACGCACTGGAGAAATGCGATTTTCTTAAGAGGTTTTTTGTCGGAAAGGCGGACTATGTGACCCTCTGTCGGCCCCGAAGCGCAGGTCAATCGTTCAAACTCCATGCTTGTGACCACGTTGAGGAAACGTCCATAACCGTACTTTTCCAGAACTGACCTGTCTATCCTGCCAAACCCCGGGGCCAGGACCACAGCTCCGATGTCCAGGCTCAGTTCCCTGGGTTTCTGGCTGAAATCTATAGCCTGGGCCGTACATGTCTGAGCACAGAGATTACAGGTCTCATAGTTTATTCTCAGGCAGGCCTTGGGATCTATATAATAGCTGGATGGTATGGCCTGGACATAGTCTATGTGAGGCGCACGGCTTATACTCAGTCTTTCATTGTACAGATCAACAACCGGCATGGGGCAATACATTGTACACGTACCACAGGCCGTGCACTTGTCCTCGTCTATGAAACGCGGTTCTTGGTGCACTCCAGCCGTGAACCGCCCCGGCTCTCCCTCCAGGGTTTCCAGCCTGGCGCTTGTCAGGATTTCTATGTTCGGAGACCGACCGGCCTCAACCAACTTAGGCGCCAGTATTCACAACGAGCAGTCATTGGTAGGGAATGTCTTGTCCAACTGGGCCATGGCCCCACCGATAGAGGCCTTTTTTTCCACCAGGTAAACGTAGTAGCCAAGGTCAGCAAGATCCAAAGTTGTTTGTACTCCTGCGATCCCACCGCCCAGCACCATAACCGCACCGGATTTTTTTGCTTTGCCTTCAGGCATTTGTTTTTCCTGATTTCTGACTTTTATCTTTTAATTAAAACGGCATCCTTCATAGCAAGCCAAAAGTAGTTTACACTTTTAGGGGTAATATACCTCAAAAAATATGACTTGTGCCATTTGCGATTAGCTATTAGCCGTTAGATTTTAGCTTAACAATCCGTTTTTATACAATGTTTTTACCTAATAGCTAATAGCTAATGGCTAACCGCTAACCACACAGATCGAACATTTTTGATGATTATCAAATCTATCCGCTAATTGATCATTATGTCAAGATCAAGAATGAAACCAATAGCTGATTATACCGAAAAAATCCTATCTGCTGCCATAAAGGGAGGCGCTGAATTTGTTGCCTGTTCCGATTCTGCAAATATGAGAAAGAGCCAGTTTTTTTCCTAGAAAAGTTTTCCGATTTTCCTAAAACCATACCAAAACATCACTCCTCCCAGGACAATAACTCTTGCAAAATATTCCCACAGATCTATCAAGGCGGTCCCCCTGAAAAATATACTTTCACTTCCCTGGATATAGTAGCGCAATGGTGAAATAATCGAGAGATATTCTAAGATCGGATGCATTGCATAAACCGGTGTCCATGCCCCGCTAAGAAATATCAGCGGCATCATTATTAAGACAGAAAGCTGCGCTATTTGCATGATATTACGTGCTACCGAGGCGATAAAAAGCCCGATGCCTGCACTTGTGAAGGCATAAAAAAAGGTCAGTAACATAAAGGCGGCCAGTGAGCCATTAATCGGTAGATCAAAAATTCCAAAGAGCACGGTGCCGACACAAACAATTGTCCCAATCATTACTATAATTACCTGGGACAGGCTTTTTGCCAGGATGACTGCCTTTGCGTCGGTTGGCATCAGAAGCATGATATCCCAGGTGCCATTCTCTTTCTCTTTGACAAAAACAGCCGCAGTTAGAATAACGGCCAGAATTGTGATAATCGACAAGAGTTCAGAGAGGGCCATGAAATGGCTATAAGATGTGTTGGGGTTAAAGAGCTTGTGGATTTGGATTTCTATCGGGGCAAGCGATAAAGTGTCCTGGAACCGCATAAGTATATGCTGGATATAATTGAGCGCTAAATAGGCCTGGGTCGAGGCGGTTGCATCCAACAACAAATTGAGAACCGGATTATTTCCGGTATGATATCGTTTTTCAAAATCACTCTCAAAGACAATGCCAACCATAATTTCTTTATTGCGTATTGCGAGGTTTAGTTTTTCCTGCGATGCAAAAAAGACAGGCACTTGGAATTGTGGATAGTGCAGATGTGATAGCATTTTATTGCTAATAAAGCCTGGTGAATAATCTATTATCCCTACGCTGACATTTCTGGCATCCAGGTTTATTCCATTACCAGCAATATAGACATCGAATGTAAAGGCATAGAGTACTACAATCAAAAGTCCGTAAGATCGCAGAAACTCTAACAGCTCTTTACGGATAATCGCCGGAAAAGCCCTCATGCAATCCTCTTTTTCAGTAGCAGTGATCCAACGGTAAGCAATGTAGTTGCATATCCAACCAGAATAAGAAGATAAAATAAATTTTTGCTGGCGCTCAATCCATCTCCGACCAAAAAGACATCATAAAGAATATGCGTATAATACATTACTGGATAGAGATGGGCTTCAATGACTGATTCCTCTTCCATTGAACTAATGGGCATAAGCATCCCGGAGTAAAGAAAACCGGGGATTATGGTAATAATCAATGTTAATACATAGGCAACAATTTGGGATGATGTAATAATTGATACGAGCAGACCAACTGAAAGACTAATGATAATATATATAAATGAAGAGAACATATAGAGCAAGAAACTTCCACGAAATGGTAGTTCAAATAGATATATGGCCCATAAAAAAAGAATGAAAATATTGATGCCGTGAAGCAATAATACAGGCAAAAGCTTGGCAGCCAAAAACTCACTCTTTTTAATAGAAGAGGAGTAAAAGTTGAAAATAGTACCATTTTCTTTCTCTTTGACAATAAGAAGCGCTGATAGAATGGCAGGGGCAATGAGTAGTACAAGGCCGATGACCCCGGGCACAATCATATCCTCATCACGCAGCGACTGGTTAAAGAGGTTGCGCGCATTGATTGTTATCAAGGCCCTGTTCTCAGCCTCAGAACCGGACCTTTTCATTATCGCATCGTATATTACTCCATTGACGTAATTTTCAATGGTCTTTGCACGCGATGGAAATGAGCCATCAATATAGACTCCAACCGAGGTCTTTAATCCCTTGAGAAGGTGCTTTCCAAATTCTTCCGGTATAATAATTATCAGGTCTTTTTTATCCTGCTTAATTAAGTTCAACGCCCTATTTTCAGAGAGATTCTTTGTTTCAGAATTAAAATATTTGGAGTGTTCAAATGTGCTGACGAGGTCATATGAGGCCTTGCTTTGATCATTATCAATAATGAGTGTCCGGGTATGAGTGACTTCCGTTTTGATGCCATAGCCAAAGAGTATGAGTAACATTGACGGCATAATATAGACCATTAAGATGAGCTTACTGCGGTAAATATCCAAAAGCTCTTTTTTGAAATAGGCCTTAATAACTCCTATTCTCATTAGAATGCCTTCTTGTACATAGAAGCGATTAGCTATTAGCCATTAGCGCTTAGCTTAGAAAAATGGTTCATCACGGATTAGAGTGGTAATCCGTGATGAATAGCTAATAGCTAATAGCTAAAGGCTAATACCTTAATTCAAAGTGTAGTAATCCAAAAAGATATCTTCAAAATTGTGTGCATCAGGGTGTATCTGATATAGATTTCTTACTGTATCATCAGCTATTTTTTTGCCATCTCTTAATAGGACTACCCGATCGCAAAATTCGGCTTCACCCATATAGTGGGTGGTAATCAAAATAGCGATATTCCACTCCTCTTTCAGCCTTTGCAGCATTTCCCAGAATACGGCTCTTGCTACAACATCCACCCCGCTGGTTGGTTCATCTAAAAAGAGCACCACAGGTTCATGCATAATAGCCGCGGCTACTGAAAAGCGTTGGTTAATCCCCATGGGTAAATCCGTGGGCAATGCATCCAGGTAGCTGTAAAATCCAAGGGTGTTGGCATATTTTCTTATTAAGCCTGAAGTCCGTTCAGGTTCAATGCGATGCATATTTGCAAAATAGCGCAAATTCTCCCTTACGCTCATTCCCTTGTATAGCGCAAAGTGCTGACTTACATATCCGATTTTCGCCTTGAGTATCTGCCTGTCATTAGCACTTTTAATCCTTTTCCCAAGCAAAAAAAGTTTACCCTCATCAATGGGCAAAAGTCCTAGGAGCATCTTTATAAAGGTGGTTTTCCCAGCTCCATTGGCTCCAAGCAGGCCCAGTATTTCGCCCCTGTTTAATCCCATATCGATGTGATCGTTTGCAACAAATTTCCCAAATCGTTTAGTCAACCCTTTGGCTTCCATAATAGTGGCAGGCACATCTTTATCTCTATCTTTATGAACAATCGAAATCTTAGGGATAGGGCCATGTTTTTTGAGGAAATTGATAAAAAAGACTGCGTCCAGGGTTGGTTCTTTTGGCTTGAGTTCTATGGGATCCAGAGAGAATGTATATCCGTGAATAGTGATGCTGTTTTCAAAAGGCTCAGATGCAGCCTCATAACTGAAAGGCCTTACCTTTTCGACCAATTCTTCGGCCTTGCCTTTGTCAATAATCTCTCCATCTTCAAATAAAAGCACTTTATCCATTTGGGTGGCTTCAGCCATATAGGCAGTGCTGACAATGCAAAGTGTCTTTTCTTTGATAATAATATCATTTAAAATATCCCACAATTCCATGCGGCTGAGTGGATCGACCCCTGTAGTTGGTTCATCCAGAAGCAATAGCTTGGGACAGTGTAGCAGTGTGCAGATAAGCGCCAATTTCTGCATCATCCCGCCGCTCAATCTGCCTGCCTGTCGCTCAGTAAAATCAGACAGCCCTGCCATATGCAGCAGGCGTTCTCTGTAAGCCTTGAAGGCACTATCCTGTTTGATTCCGCGAATATCGGCAAAAAAGTCCAGGTGCTCGTTTACGCTTAGCTGTTCATATAAAATCAGACCAAGACCTTGCGGCATAAATCCAATACCGCCCTTAATCTTTTCAGCCTCTTTTGGCGAACGGTAGATATGATTGTCAAATTCAATTTCTCCATCAAAACTCTTGGCCCCGGCAATTGCGTGCATCAAAGAACTTTTGCCGGCACCGTCAGCACCGATAAGACCGATGATTTCTCCTCCGGTTGCTTCAAGACTCACTGGTTTAAGCCCTGTTCTTTTACGATAGGTAACTGAAACTTTTCGTACCTGAAGCCGATTCATGATTGGCGCTTTACAGATTCCCCAGGATTTTTGAATTTTCCGGCAATCCCTTTCCGTCCGTACTGATCACTCCAATGGCAGGAATTCCAAGTTTCAGGTGTGAATTAGGAGTAACTGGTTTCAAATGAACTGCGTACATTCTTTGGATACGATCACTTTTGACATTCACCTCTTTAGGAGTAAATTCCGCTCGCTCTCCAATTCGTATCACACTTGCCTGAATCGGCATGTCCGGGAAACTATCCAAAAAGATAACTGCTTTATCTTTTAATTTGATTTTGCCGTTTTCAAGCGTATCCACAAATATTTTCAGGTAAAGCTCATCAGGGTCTATCAATGTGGCCACTACCATCCCGGGAGCCAGGACCTCGCCGGTTTGTGCAATTTTTTCAATCACCACACCATCAATTGGAGATATGAGGGTCAGCTCTTTTATTATTGCCGATATTTCTCTCTTATTTGCCTCCAGCGAAGCGGTTTGATTCCGTGCAGCCCCTATGTTTGCTTTTAACGCGTCAAGCTTTTTCAACTGGTTTTGGGCGATTTTAAGATCAGTTCCGGAGATATCAATTTTGTCATTACTTTGGTTTAGTCCTTGGCGCAACGATTCAAGCTCGTTGATGTCATTGTCAAGCTTGAGTCTGGAAAGTTCAAACGCATGTTTTGCTATAAGATTTTTTTCGGAAAGCCTTTTTGCGCGTTCGAAATCCCTCTTGTCCTGTATAATTACCAGGTTCAGATTATCGATTGAACGTAATAACTGCTTTTTTTGGGCAATGGCAATATCAACGCCTTTTTTTGCTTTTTCAATTGTCAGGGGAATTGATATTTGGGCGATCTCATAGTCTTTTTGCAGGGCATCAAGCCCCTTTTGGGAGGATTGGACCCCCCCTTCTATGCTCTCCAACTTAGCCTCAAGCTCATCGCTTTGAAAAATTGCTATTATATTTCCCTTATTGACGCTTTGCCCCTCTTCAATCAAGACTGTTTTGATGCGCCCGGTGTATTTGGTATTTAAAGCGATTATATCTCCATCGATTCTGCCTGTACCTGCTATAAGATTTGGAGGTAATTGTGATGGGTAGAGTTTTTGATAAATAAAAAAAACGGACAGCAAGATCAAAAAAATAATAATTGTTCCGATAATATAATTTCTCACGCCTTTTTCCTTATGCCTAAATCGAGCGATTAGCCTTTAACGGTTAGCTATTAGTTTAATGATTATAGGATATTTTGCTATTACAAACTTCCACCCTATGGTGTGGGTGGTTCCTTTGCGATGTCTGGTTTTTGTTGCTTACACTATCGTGGATTAACCACCCACTTTCAATCTCTATCCAAGGATTTTTTTTCCATCAGCTTCCAGCGTGGTGCTTGAGCGCCCAATTCAACACATGAGCCTGATCTCAATACAGGAATATCAATGTGGATATCCAGGTGGTGACAGCGACCAACCGCCCCCTTGAAGAGATGAAGGATGACGGCAGATTCAGGGAAGACCTCTATTACAGGCTCGTAACCGTTCACACCCCCTGGCAGCCGACAGGCTTTTGCAGGGTTTCAACTGCGGACAGGGTTGCACCCAAAGGCGTATTCTCAATGGATTGTGCTTTGAAACCCAAAAAAGGCTGTTGGCTGTCA
>JAYEMY010000334.1:0-1826 GCA_034718455.1 Thermodesulfobacteriota bacterium | reverse complement strand
CGCACCCTCCTGTTACCAACATATTTTTCATGGTCTTGACTTCATTGCCTCGTTTAGAAGTTGTTCCTGAAAATCGGAAACGAATTGATCCACATCAAGGGACCAATCTATCATCAGATTGATGTCTGCCTTTTTCAACCGCTGGTTTTCCAGTATTGAATTTCTCGGTCTTATTGCCGGAGTGGGATACTCCTCACTCGTACACGGGATTAATGAATGCTGAATTCCCATTTTCCCAAGAAAATGATCGGCCAATTCATACCATGTGCAATGTCCTTCAGCAGTGGCATGATAGGTTCCACGACCGTTCTTTTCTATAAGTTCGGCAATCTGAAGTGCCAGCCGGTAAGACCATGTAGGCGAACCAAACTGGTCGTTCACGACTTTCAGCTTTTTATCAGGATTCCCAAGGGCTATCTTGAGGATAGTCTTAAGAAAATTCCGGCCATGAATGCCATACAACCAGGCCGGCCGCAATATTATGTATTGGTCTGTTGTCTGCATTACAGCCACTTCACCTTCAAGCTTGGTCCTGCCATAATAGGAAAGAGGATTCGGCTCATCGTCTTCCACATAGGGCTCCGGCGGCTCTTTTCGGCCGTCAAAAACATAATCAGAAGAGATATGGATCAATAGACCGCCATATTTTGTGACCCAGGATGCCAGGTTTTCCGGCCCTTTAACATTGACCTTCCATGCCGGTTCCCTTTCTGACTCACAGGCATCAACTGCGGTATATGCGGCGCAGTTGAGTATGATGTCAGGGACATATTTTCCTATCACCTTATCCACATCTGAGGAACTAGTGATATCCAATTCATTTAAGGTTAAGGCAAAGACTTCGTGCGCTTCTTGAAGAACCTGTACGCAATCACTGCCCAATTGTCCGTCACCGCCACATATCAGTATTTTCATAACCTTTTAACCTAACCCGGACAAGCCGGAACCAAACAGGTTTGAGGATAAAAAAAATTGATCACGAAAGCACGAAAATACGAAGACACGAAAGCCTAAATGTTGTTTTATTTCGTGCTTTCAATCTTTCGTGTTTTCGTGATTGTGTTTCAGAATTTTCTGCCAGAAAAAACGCGAAAATAAGTAACTTCTCAATAAGTTTGGGTAAGTGCGCTGGAATTAGGCTCACTGATAATAGGATGTAGAATGTAGGGTGGGCATTACCCACCGACAAGATTGAATGGTTTGTTTTTGGTGGGCGGTGCCCACCCTACAACTTAACAACATACGAGCGATTCCTGGTTTACTCCAACGTAATCATTCACTCCCCCCCTGACAGCCAACAGCCTTTTTCGGGTTTCAAAGCACAATCCATTGAGAATACGCCTTTTGGTGCAACCTTGTCCGCGATTGAAACCCTGCAAAAGCCTGTCGGCTGCCAGGGAGTGTGAACGGTTACACTCCAACTTATTGAGAAGTTACAAAAATAATTACTAAGGTACTAAAGTTAAGGGACAAGAAAACCCTTCAAAAGCTTTTTGCAGCAGTAAAACTGTCATCGAATATTTCAAAAATACGATGTAAGCGGGTAATTTCAAAAACAGATCGCACTTGATCCTGAAGCGATGCTAGTTTTATATCACCATTCAGCTTATTTACTGAACGAAGGGAGGCAACAAGACTCCCCAATCCTGAGCTATCTATGAAATTTATAGCTCTCATATCTATAACAAGATTGACCCGATTTTCTTTGGCCAATGACCCGACTTTCTCTTTAAAATCCTTAGCCGAAGAAGCATCCAGTCTTCCAGTCAGATTTAATACTTCAACACCATTGATCTTTTCCTCCAATATTTCCATTGTACTTCTCC